>DOKQ01000103.1 GCA_003510215.1 Erysipelotrichaceae bacterium | reverse complement strand
ACACACTAAATCCTTCGGTAACATCCTTAATATCGATACCATGATGAACGATACCATCTTGTTCCTCAATCGTTGTTTTCGCACTACCAATGGTACATTGACGATAAATCGCTACCGAATCACCACTGATAATTTCACCATTATATGCTTTTGCACATTCAATGGCTAACTTGCTTTTCCCTGTTGCGGTGGGTCCACTGATGACAAGTACTTTCTTCATCGGTCAAACTCCTTCGCAAGCCGTTGAGCATCAAAAGAAATTAGCGTGGGGCGTCCATGAGGGCAATGAAACGGCTGATTACAGTTTGACAAATCATCCACAATCCGTTGCATTTCATCAACGGAAAGAACACGATTGAATCGAATGGAACTATGGCAGGCAAGTGAAGCTAGCGTGTGTTTTCTAAGCGATTTTTCATCTCTCCACCCACCGTCTTCGAATCGTTGAAATAAATCTTCAATGGCTGCCTGGGGATCAATCTCCTTCATCCATAAAGGAAGCTCCCGTATGACAAACTGCTCTTCACCAAGCAGCTCAACTTCAATGTCCAACGTTGAAAACAAACTGATTACTTCTTCTTTTTGAATCGCAGCCTTACGATAACCCTGAATAACAATCGGGACTAAAAGCGGTTGCTTTCCAACAGATTGTGCAATCATAAGATCTTGGAACATTTCATATCGTACTCTCTCCATCGCGGCATGTTGATCCAGTATGAAGAGCCCATCTTCATTTTGAGCAAGTATATACTTTTGATGCAATTGTGCTAGGACTCTCATTGGCGGTATCTGCAATCCCATTCCCTTCTTTGCAACCTTTTCTATAATCGGAGTTTCCTGTACATAACCAACGGAGTCACTTATGTCCTTTGACTCATATGTAAAGGGTATGGATTCTATGCGCGGATTGTTTTCGAGACCCTGATTAATAGGTAAAAATGAGGTCAGAACACTTTCCTCTGTCTTTATTTCCCGGGAAATGGTTTCTTTCTCATTAGAATCAAAAAGCCCAGACTGCTCCATCACAGGTGCTGATTTGGGTTGCTGGCGAATGGTGGCTGCATGCATATGTTCCTTCAGTACTTCCTGAATCGTTTCCTGAATAAACAGTTCACATTGCTGCTGTTTTGACAATCGTATTTCCCATTTAGAAGGATGTACATTCACATCCACAAGTTGAAAATCTACTTCTACATTTAAAACAACGATGGGAAATCGATCATCTGGTAAATAGTCTCTATAACCTTGTTGAATTGCCTTCTGTAATCTAAATGATTTAATCAATCGTTGATTCATGAAAATGATCATGTCGTTTCGGGATGCTCGATGAAAATGAGGTAAGACAAGAGCTCCAGAAAGTTTAAAATCGTAGTTCTTTCTTTCGAACGGAACGGCAGCCTTCGCTATATCACTCTTGTACTTTCGAAACATGACTTCTGTTAAATCACCTCGACCTGTACTTTGAAGTAACGTTTTTGAATCTGCAGTGCAAATGAATGCAATATGTGGATAGCAAAGGGCAAATTTATCTAATAAATCCACAATAATCGCTGTTTCGTATGGAACACTTTTCATATGTTTTAATCTTGCGGGTGTCTTTAAAAATAACCCTTCAACCGTAATCATCGTTCCAAGTGGCGAAGCATATGGCGTTACACTTATCAGCTTTCCGTACTGAATCTCAACTCGAGTTGCATTTTCACCATTGTTCGTAAGACAAACTACCTTACTGACCGAAGCAATGGACGGTAACGCCTCTCCTCGAAAACCCAATGTGGAAATAGACCATAAATCGTTTGTCTCTGCTATTTTTGATGTGGAGTGGCGCTCAAATGCCTGAGTTGCATCATTTGGATCCATTCCAATACCATTGTCAATGACTGAAATCATGTTCATTCCACCCTCGACTAAAACAACTTCGATTCGAGTCGCTTTTGCATCTATCGCATTTTCCACCAACTCCTTGATTACGCCCATTGGTCTTTCGACCACTTCACCAGCCGCAATCATATTCGTTAAGTGATCATCGAGTTTATGAATAATCCCCATGAATATCACCTCTTTTTCAGTTTATCTTTTAAATCCGCCAGACATTGCATCGCTTGAAGTGGAGTCATCTGTTCAATCGTAATCGATGATAACATCTGTTCAATCTCTTCAAGGTCTTTAGGAATCTTTAATACCTCAACAATATCCATTGTCTGCTGAACAACTCGTCGCTTACTTTCAAGTTGTTTTAATAGTTCTTTTGATCGCTTCGTTAGTGACTCAGGCATCTTCGCTAATTGCGCCACATGAATTCCGTACGACTTATCCGCCTTTCCTCGTTTAACTCGATACAAAAAGGTAATGTCATCATCTTTTTCATGCACCTGCACAAAGATGTTAGATACATTTTTCAGTATATCTGCCATAGCAGTCAGTTCATGATAGTGGGTTGAAAATACGGTCTTAGCTTTTATCACAGTCGCAATATATTCTATAATCGCCTGAGCTATAGCCATTCCATCATACGTAGATGTTCCTCGACCAATTTCATCAAATAGAATAAGTGAATTTTCTGTGGCGTGTTTGAGTGCCGTATTTGCCTCACTCATTTCCATCATAAATGTTGATTGACCACCAAGAATATCATCACTTGCTCCCATGCGGGTAAATATTCGATCAAAAACAGGAAGCTGTGCTTTCTTTGCGGGAACGTAGCATCCCAATTGTGCCAGAATCACAATCAGTGCCAACTGCCTCATATACGTACTCTTTCCACCCATATTAGGTCCGGTAAGTATATGAATGTCTTCATCTTCGTCCATGACAATCGAATTGGAGACAATTTGCTTCCCTTTATTCGCTGCCTGAAGAACAGGATGAACACTCTCCTGTATAGATATTTTTCGATCCTGAGTAAACATAGGACGATTGAATCCATGTTGACTACTCACTTGCGCTAGAGAAGTAATTGCATCCAGCTCACTGATAGCTTTAGCAATCCATTGAATTTTTGGTAAATACGCCTGGGTTTCTTCGATGAGCTGATGAAACAACTCTTCTTCCAATCGATTAGCTCGTTCTTTCGCATGCAATAGCTCATCTTCTTTTTGCTTCAGTTCTTGTGTTATATATCGTTCAGCATTCGCTAATGTTTGCTTACGAATATAACCAAACTCTTCTTTAACTGAAGACATATTTGATTTCGATACTTCGATGTAATAACCAAACACACGGTTGTAACCAATCTTCAGGTTCTTAATTTGTGTCCGTTCTTTTTCCTTTGATTCAAAATCCAATAACCAGCGATGTCCGTGATTTGCTATGTCACGGAGTTCATCAAGGGTTGAATTAACTCCAGATTTGAAGATACTTCCTTCTTTAGCGTTACCCGGAGCCTCTTCTTGGAGGTTTTCCTGTAGCATTGCAGAAAACTCTGAACAATCATCCATTGTCTGCCACAATCCAAAGACCTCTATTTCTTTAAGTAGTTCCTTGACTGCCGGAATGGGTGTCAACGAGCGACTAAGGCGAATCATATCCTGTGGTTGAGCTGATCTAAATGCAATCTTGGCTACGATACGTTCAAGATCATAAATTTGTTTTAGATGTTGTGTAATGTCATCTCGTATCAGGTATTTTTTAATTAGAAAAGCAATCTGGTCTTGTCTTTGTAGAATATCAGTTTCTTTTAGAAGAGGTCGCTGCACCCATGATTTAAGAGTCCGACTCCCCATCGCTGTTTTTGTCTGATCCAGATAACCCCATAAGGTAAAGTTTTTCCCATTTGTTCTCAAAGGTTTCACTAATTCTAGATTACTCATCGTGGAATAGTCCATTTCACAATAAGTACCAAGGTCATCCACTTCAACGGGTTGCAAGTGGGTTAACATGCGAAACTGAGTTGATAATAAATAGTTGACCAATCTACCAAAAGCCGTATGAAATTTGTCCGGCAGCTGCCGAATAAGAGGCAGATAAAATTCATCAATGATAGTTTCATCACAGTATGAAATGGTAATATTTGGCAGTTCTCGTAAGCGGTTCATAATGATGGGATTAAACTGTTGATTCACAACAATCTCTTGGATGTTATACTTTAAGCAGACCTGTATAAGTTCACTCTTTGAATGAGCAATCCATTTGCCAATAAGTTTTCCACTCGCCATTTCACATAGTATGAGTGAAAACCCATATTGAGCATCTTCGATGGATGCGATCAAAACACTTGTTTTATCGTCACTTAACTCTTCCATGACAGTTCCTGGCGTTACAATACGTACAACATCTCTTCTAACAATTCCTTTTGCGGTTGCAGGGTCTTCCATTTGCTCAACAATAGCTACTTTATAGCCTTTATTTATTAGTTTTTGAATATATGGCGTTACAGCATGATGAGGAACTCCACACATCGGAGCCTTTGTATCCTCGCCTGCTGATCGGGCAGTCAGAACAAGGTCGCATTCCAACGAAACAATCTTTGCATCATCAAAAAAGCACTCGTAAAAATCACCCAATCGATAAAATAGCAGTGCATCCGGGTAATTATTTTTAACATCAAAATATTGTTTCATCATGGGAGTAAGTTTTGTCGACATTTCTTCACCTCAAAATAGTACTAACACATTATATCACATCGATTCATGCGAAAAAAAGGATTGAGCGAATCAATCCGTTTCATTTATATTTTGTTCAAGCAAAGCCTTTTGATATTCCATCATACGTTTGATCATTTCTTTGCGAAGCATGTAAGATGATGCGCCGAATGAGAATGCATAGCCAGCTCGACTTTCAACAATCTTATTCAATCCTGTGATGTGAGTTCGTGTGAAATCAACTTTTGACTTATCATAAGGTAACACGGTTAGTCTTACTGGAGTTGAATGAACCATTCGAATATTGTCAATACCACCAATAGCTTCACTGATAGCATCACATTTGGTATGCTTTTCATCAATATTCAACACATCAATAGCCAGTTTTCTGAAGTAGGTTAAGGTCATAAAATAGTAGAAAATCCATGTGAATACCCCAACAGATAAGACCATCATTAGACTTCGCTGCATCTGAGGATTCCTTAAGAAAATCAGTAAATCCACTATATTCGCGGGTGTTGCTACAGCTTCAAGTCCTGAAAAAGTGTACCCAATGGAAACGTTCAGACCTTCAAACAGAGCAAACAAAATTCCACTGAACAAGACATGAATAAAGTAGAGTAACGGTGTTACTATAACCATAAATATCTCAATTGGAAGCAATGTACCAAATAGTATTGATAGTACAATGGCTATAACTACAAACAAGCGATACTTACGTTTAACTAGTTTATCTGTAAACGTTTGATACGTTGCAATTAAAAAGGCTGGAATGGCAAAAATGTTAAGAACATAATATGGAGTAATTAATCGACCAAACCCAAGACTCACAATGCCTCGTGCCCTCTGGGCGGTCCAAATAGCCACATCTCCTACATAGTTATTTCCAAGTGAATCCATCCAAGCACCACCAAGTTCTGTAAACCAAAATGGAGTACGAATCAACCTGGCTAACCCAACCACGGAAAGCAACCGATCTGAAATTCCATAGATTAATAAATTAATTGGATTGGTAATATCCATGGCAATAAACCGGTAAATGCTTAATAGAAATGCTATAAAATAGGGCCACAGGTAAGATACAATAACTCCTGCTATGGTACTAAAAACCATAATCGTCATTGCAGCCCACGTGTCTTTATCAATAAAGGTTAGGATTCCGTAGCCGGTAAGCCCTCTTGATCTACGATATACATATCGGGTAATATTTATGATAATAATGGATCCTAGAATCCCTACCAAGAGTGGGTAGCGAACTCCCGTACCTTCAAGAGTGATTTGGGTAAGATTTACCTGAATACCCATAATATTTGAGTAAGCATACGCCGGTAGGTTGGATGGAGCAAAAAACATGGTTGAAATATGAAAAAGAATATATCCGATGATTCCCAAATAGACAGGGACTGAGTCATCAAAACGCTTGGATAATGCTTTTATTAGGATTAATAGTGGAAAATATGCTATCATCATACCACCAAAGTAACGCAATAACTCCGCGATAACAATCACCGTTCGATGATTAATCGTGACTAATGTTGCTAAGTTTGGGTTTGTAATTAATCCTCCAATCCCCATAAGGATGGTTGAAATAAATAATGTTATCAGTGGGAACTGAACGATTTCCAGAAAAGAATGCCATCTTCTCATACAATCACCTCGCATTCTATGATAACATTATACTTGATTCAGTACAAATAAGAAGTTTTGAATTCATTTTTTTATAAAGTAGGAGTGATTCTTTTGGTAAATCAACGGCCGTCGCAGTCAAAGCGTCCATTTCATATAGATAAAGTACTTATTGGGCTATTATTATTAATGGCTGTTTTAAGTTTGATTGCAATTTACGGAGCTATTCCATTAACCGCATCTAATATCAATGGAAAGGAGTTGTTCATCAAACAGATTTTATTCTATCTTAGTGGCTTCGCCTTATTATCAGGATTACTCATCTTTGGAATCGATCGCCTATTTACTGGGATTCGAGTATTTTATTGGATATTGATGATTTTGCTTGTATTACTATTAGTTGATAAAGTGATCAACCTACCCTTAATTTGGCCGGTTAACGGAACACGGGCTTGGATATTCCTTCCTGGAATTTCCCTTCAGCCAAGTGAGTTTATGAAGATTGTACTTATCATCATGACGGCGAATATTGTGGATGAACATAACCGGTCATTAACTCAGGTTACCTACGGTTCAGATATACGACTGTTTCTCAAAGTGCTTAAAATTGCTCTTCCCCCATTGTTTCTAATTTTCCTTCAACCAGACACAGGTATACCTGTCATTATTGTTATCTCAATTATTGCTATATTGGCTGTTTCTGGTATCAAAAAACAGTGGATTTGGTTAGGTGTACTCGCTTTATTTTTAGGCTTTGGTGGTGTTATCTTTTTGTTTGAAACAAGACCTGACCTGTTAGCATCCATTCTAGGTGCGCCTTATAAATTGAATCGTTTTTACGGTTGGCTTGAAACTGAAAAGTACATTTTGACTTGGGGCAATCAGTTGTATACTGCATTGCTTGCGGTTGGATCCTCAGGATGGACGGGGCATGGTCTTCAATCGTCTCTCATTCGATTTGCGGAACCACAGAATGACTTTATTTTTGCGGTTGTTGCCAAGAATCATGGCTTTCTTGGAACAGCATCCGTTTTACTTGCCAGTTTAATACTTGATTTAAAACTATTACATATTGCGTATAAATATGATCAGCCAAGGGAACGATATCTTGTGGCTGGACTGTTGGGCATTCTGCTTTATCAACAGTTTCAGAATATGGGTATGATCGTTGGAATATTGCCTATTACCGGTGTTACCTTACCCTTTATCTCCTATGGAGGATCGTCGTTATGGTCATTTATGATTCCTCTAGCGATCATCTTGCATATGAGTTCTGAAAACCACTCACGAACCTTACACTAAAAAACTGGAAATATTTCCAGTTTTTTCTTAATATAAGCTATGTAGTCTTTGAATATAGGATGTCTTTCGATATCTTGCGAACTTTACACATTTATTACTTCTAAAGCAAGTCACTTCATTAATCCCGTCTAATCTTACATGAAGATGATCATAAGCTAAGATTGTGTCGTAAAAGGAGTCACTTTTTAACTTAATCTTTGTATCCGGAGACACAATAAGCGGGGATCCAAGTGATTTTGAAAGCTGATGATGAATTCCTGCAATTTCGATCATTTGCAAAGCTGCAAAGTCTGGCATAATTACTGCACCTGCGATAGATCGATTGTACGCTGTTGATCCAAGCTGACCACTAATGCATAGTCCATTGCCTCTAAATGTCTCTAAATACTCATCATTTAGAAACACTTCAATGCGTTGAGTCTTAATAATATTCTCAACTCTTGCCTCATTAAGTGCAAAAAGCGGTGGTAAGTCTTTGTGATTTTTCCGGTCGATCTGAATCAGGAATACCTGGTCTATTTTTGGTGATTTCGTAGTTACATCTTCGATTAACTGATCAACTTCGCTCACAGCATAATCGGTTAAAAAGCCAAGTGTTCCTGTGTGTATACCCACGAAAACTACCTGATCAATTATATCAATTCGCTGATGTACTGCATGAAGCATCGTTCCATCTCCGCCAACACTAATTAAGATCTCGGGTGATTGGTCATCGTACATCCATCCTAAGTGTAGAAGACGCTCTTTGACTTGTTCTCCAAGCTGTTTAGACTGTTCATCTACTCTTGTTGTTATTGTGAATCGTTCCATAGCATTCCCTTTCAATTTGTTCGTAACTATTGTATCATATAAAAATAAAGGATGATACTATGAACAGACAGCTTGAAATCGAGTATAAGACACTTCTAACTCATGAACAATTTAAGCGATTAAACGACTTTTTCCAATTCAATGCCACAAAAGAACAGAAGAACACTTACTTTGATACTGAAGATCAACAGTTACAGAAGCAACGTTGGATGGTTCGGATACGCGAGGTTGGTGATGAGTGTATTTTTACTGCAAAATTTCCTGTAGCACTAGGAAACGAAGAGATTGAATTTACGCTATCTACTTTTAATATTGAAGACTCAAGAATACGTGCACTTCTTGAACATCATCATATAACTGGAAAACTATACCCGATTGGGACAACCACTACGATTCGTAGCATGTATTGTGACTCATTTGGGTGTTGGTGTTTGGATCAGACCTTTTTTGATGAAACGATGGACTACGAAATAGAATATGAGCTTCATGCTGGTATTTTTGACGCAAAAGAGCACTATTTAGAAGTGCTTTCGTCCCTAAATATTGAGTTTAGAAAAGCAAAGAGCAAGTTTGTTCGAATGCTAGAATACAAAAAATAGCCCGAAGACTATTTTGTTATTTCTACATTTATACCCATTTTAGAACACGAATCAACAATCAGATCAGGAAGAAGCTGATCACTAAGAACTCGATATTGGATTGGTAATCCTTTGAGTTCATGGTGATCTTTTAAATTGCGATGGAGCGCAAAGATTCTTCCGATTAATTCAAACACCTGAGGATCTTTGATCTTACTCGTTGATTCAAGCGAGAAGATAAGTTCATACGTTCTACGGTTAATAAGCACTTGCTTTCCACCCTTAACAAACTCCAGTTCTTCATTTTCACTCAGCAATCTATTAAACACCTTGGGTTGCTTTTTTTGTGGATCAAAGAACTGATAAATCTGTTTTGCAATGGTATGTTGGATTAAATCTTGACTGAAAACATCCTCTTTAAGCGTTGAATCCATAGCAAATTGCCAGGAGTCGATACCTACTTCATTCGCTTTATGTAGAATCTGTGTAGTCGCTTCAACACCATATTTATCTAAATAAATGAAACTTTCAAGGCTATTCGATATCTGAATACCGATTTCACTAAGATACACAGGTGCCTGAAAAAAAACAACATCACTTAGCAGAAGACAGTTCATTGATTTTGGTACAACATGCTGTTTGGATACTTTAGAAATAGCTTCTTTTAACTCTTGCTTGGTAGCATAACCATTTAAAACCTCATACTGATTCCACATTTGATTTAAAGACATAGACTTTGATGAGATGAACTTCCCATAACCTACAATCCCTTTTTCTTTGTTTTTTTCTTTTGTTGTTTGCTTCGCAAGAAAGAATAAATAATCTCCCGAATGAAATGAAGAAAATCGCTTTGAAGAGCTTAGTCGCCAAAAGTTTATGGAATGATTGCCATTAATTCGATGAAAATCAATCATTTTACGATCTGTAACATATGCTATCGAAGCCATTTTCTTCACTCCTCACGTTAACTCAAAATAAACCGAAAATATTTCCTTTTTCGTCAACACCCATATTATTTGCGGCGGGTTTTCTTGGTAATCCAGGCATTGTCATAACAGCACCAGTAAGTACCACAACAAATCCTGCCCCATTACTAACTCTTAGCTCACTTACATGAATATCAAAGTCCTTTGGACGACCTAATAGTTTAGGATTATCAGTTAATGAATATTGGTTTTTTGCCATACACACATTAAGATGATTCCAACCATTTTCTTTAATCGCCTCAAGTTGCTTTAGTGCATTTTCAGAATATACGACACTACGCCCACCATATACTTCTTTAACAATTTTCTCGACTTTTTCTTCAATGGTTTGTTCTTTAAGTACCAGTGGCATAAAGTGACTTTCCTTCTCACAGGCTCGGATAACCTCTTTGGCTAAGTCTTCTGCTCCAGCACTCCCTTTACCCCATGACTCATTAATGACAGCTGTATGCCCATGGTTTTCACACCAGTCCATCAACCAGTTTAATTCATCTTGTGAATCTGATGAGAAGCGATTAATTGCAACAACATAAGGAACTCGATACTTGCGAATCGTATCCAAATGTTTTGCAAGGTTTTCCACGCCGGCAGATAACGCATCCACATTTTCTTCCTTAAGTTGATCGGCTTGCATACCACCATGTAGTTTTAGAGCACGAACTGTTGCGACAACCACAACGACATTTGGAGTAAAGTTACCAACTTGACATTTAATATCCATAAACTTCTCAGCACCTAAGTCAACACCAAATCCTGCTTCTGTTACTACGTAATCAGCTAACTTCAGCCCTAATTGAGTGGCGATAATAGAATTACAGCCATGTGCAATATTTGCGAAAGGTCCACCATGAATAAGAACTGGAACTTTTTCAAGCGTTTGTACAAGATTTGGTTTAATTGCTTCGCTCATAATCATGGCTACAGCACCACCAACTTCCAAATCCTTAACAAACACTGGTTTATCATCCATTGTGTATGCAACAACAGCTTTTTCAACACGCTGTTGAAAATCCTGAAGTGATTTTGATAAGCACAGAATCGCCATGATTTCTGATGCTACTGTAATGTTGAAACCATCTTTGCGTTCAACACCATTCTTATCACCAATACCAACTACGACTTGTCTTAACGAGCGATCGTTCATGTCCATGGCACGTTTCCACATAATTCGTTCAGGATTGATATTTAATGCATTGCCAAAATGCAAATGGTTGTCGATAGCTGCACTAATCAGGTTATTTGCCGTTGTTATTGCATGCATATCCCCATTAAAGTGTAGATTGATATCTTCCATTGGGACAACTTGTGCATATCCTCCACCCGTTGCACCACCCTTAACACCAAATACTGGGCCTAAGGATGGCTCTCTTAAAGCACCGATGACCATTTTATTAAGTCTAGCCAATCCATCCACTAGACCTACGGTCGTGGTCGATTTACCTTCACCTGCTTTTGTTGGGTTGATCGATGTTACTAAAATAAGTTTACCATTGTGGTTACTTTGAATATTTTCTAAAATTTTTAAATTAACCTTAGCCTTATACTTACCATAGTGCTCAAGATACTCTGGGTCAATTTTAGCTTTTCGAGCAATTCGATCAATTGACTCCATGGTATTTTCTTGAGCGATCTGAATATCTGTTTTCATCTATTTCCCTCCTAGATTTTCTTTCGTCCTTCAATCGCACGGATTAAGGTCATTTCATCCGCATAATCCAAATGCCCCCCCATCGGTAGGCCTGATGCCAATCTCGTGACATTTTGTGTTTTAGACTCTAATTTCTTTGCGATATACAAAGCAGTCGTTTCGCCTTCAATCGTTGGATTGGTAGCAATAATAACCTCGCTTGTCTCTTCATTGACTCTTTCTATCAGTGAAGAGACGTTAATATCCTCAGGAAGCACCCCCTTAAATGTTGATATGACTCCATGAAGCACATGATATACTCCATGAAATTGCTGTGTTTTTTCCATTGCTATGACATCCTTTGGGTCTTGAACAACACAAATCAGATGTTGATCCCGTGAGTTATCCAGGCAAATATCACATAAATCTTGCTCGCTCAAGTTTCCACAACGATGGCAGTACTGAAGATTTTTTCTAACTTGATCAAGTGCAATGATGAAGTCTTCAATCTCTTCTTTCGGTCTTGAAATGATCTCGAAAGCATATCTCTCCGCTGTCTTTATACCGACACCCGGCAACTTCTTAAGTTCCTCAATTAATTGAAGCATTGATTTTGGATACATAGTTACTCCTCAACAATTTCTAAGTGATTTCCAAAGAGGTCAAGCAATTGCTCTTCAATTGTCTCTTTTTTGTTCCCGTCAACTTTAACCACTTCCTGCTGAACGATTTTGACTTCAATGGCCGCAGGTAAAGAACCATTTTTGTGTCTTTGAATATATTCCTGGCGTACACGTTCTTTTTGAGCGGATGAAATTGCAATAACCTGCTTAGATACACTTAAAATTTCTTTTGTAAACAGTAGAAGCTGATCTTTGTGTAATTCATCATTAATCATATTTGCATTTTCTTCATAAGGAACTGAAATGACAATGTAATTTTTTGAGCTTACAAATACTTCCGATGAATCCATGTAGCGAACAATTTTTGTCCATGTTAAATCATGCAGATATTCTTTATATCTACCCCACTTGCTCTCATCCTCAATTTTAGTTTCTTTGTCTGCACCTACCATGTATCTTATAATGGTTAAATCATCAAATTCAGTAACTTGACTGACTTGTGTAGACAGAGTTTCCACTACTGCCTCTTTTAAAGGTAGTGTGATTTCTTCTTTATGATCTATAACTTCTTCTTGTAGAGGTAATTCCTCTTTTACGTGTGGTTTAAGTGTTTCTTTCTTCGTATCTGTCTCATGTTTTACAACTTCCTGACTCACAACTGGTTTTACATCTGTGTGAACTCTTAGAGCGATTTCCTTTATCTCTGTTAGATTCATCATTTTTAATAGAGCAATCTCAAAATATGCATGAATATTTGTAGCATTACGATATTTTTCCATGGTTTCAATAAGTACGTCAATCATTCGCAGAGCACAGCTTGCATCACAATGCTCAAGCAACTGATTTACCTCGCTTGCGGATGCTGTTTGCAGTAGCGATTCATCCTTTGTGTACTGATAGATTACACATTCTTTTAACAGTTCAATTAAGTCTGCTGTTAATCGTTTAATATCAAAACTTTTTTCACTAATAAATCGAACTTTATCTAAAATCGTTTTTGCATTTTGATCAAAGACAGCTAACAAAAGTTCAAGCTTCTCCTGCACTGTTGTGATTCCATAAATATCATAGACATGTTTTACTTCAAGATGATCCTGTCCATAGGCAATGCACTGTTCCAAAATACTTAGTGCATCTCTAAGTCCACCTTCTGCCAATGTCGCAACTAATCTAACAACTTCAGGCTGAAAATCAATTCCTTCATTGACAAGAACATCCTCCACTCTTTGAGCAATCTCGGTTGTAGGAACCTTGGTGAAATCAAATCTCTGGCATCTGGAAATTATCGTAGGTA
>DOKQ01000110.1 GCA_003510215.1 Erysipelotrichaceae bacterium | reverse complement strand
AAGATGAAAAAGAGTATCTGGCAGCCAATCACCGCAAGATTTTTATTGCGATGGCCAAGGATATTCGTGTCATCCTGGTTAAACTTGTGGACAGGTTGCATAACATGCGTACCTTGCAGTATCAGCCTGAGCATAAGCAAAAGAAAATCGCGGCGGAAACCCTGGATGTTTATGCACCAATTGCGCATCGTTTGGGGATCAGTGAAATAAAAAATGAGCTTGAAGACTTAAGTTTCTATTATCTGCATCGGGATGCCTATTATGAAGTCGCTCGCATGGTGGAGGTCCGTAAAGCAGAACGGGATGCCCAGGTCAAAATGATGATCCAGGATATTTCGGATATGCTTACCACCCACGGATTAAATCATCGTATTTTTGGTCGTTCCAAACACTTGTATTCCATATACAAGAAAATGACAACCAAGGGAAAGCGGTTTGATGAAATTCTGGATCTGCTTGCTATCCGCATTATCTGCAATGAAGAAGTGAACTGTTATGAAATCCTGGGATACATTCATGCGAAGTATCGTCCGATTCCCGGTCGTCTCAAAGATTATATTGCGATGCCGAAAATGAACATGTATCAGTCACTTCATACTACGATTGTGGGTGAGGATGGTCATATTTTTGAAGTGCAGATTCGTACTGAAAAAATGGATGCGATTGCGGAACGCGGAGTTGCGGCTCACTGGCGATACAAGGAAGGTGTCCGTTATTCAGCTGAAAAAGAACAGCGTGAAATTGAAGAAAAACTTTCCTGGTTCAAAGATTTTAATGCATTAACCAGCGAAACCTCAGATAGTGCCATGGAATACATGGAAACCTTACAGAAGGATATTTTTGAGGCGAATGTCTACGTGATGTCACCGAAAGGGCGAGTCATTGACTTACCGAATGGGGCAACACCGATTGACTTTGCCTATCGCATTCATACCGAGGTTGGACATGCGACCATTGGTGCTTTGGTCAATGGTGTATTGGTTCCATTAAATACTAAGTTGAAAACGGGGGATGTGGTTCAGATTCGAACCACAAAGCAACCCACAGGACCTTCAGAAGACTGGTTGAAGTTTGTTAAAACAAGTCATGCCCGTAACAAAATTAAAGCCTTTATTCAGAAGAAGGAAATGGAAAACCGTAAGGAATATATCATCAAGGGTGAGGCAATGTTTAAGGAAGAATGTAAACGCCGCAACATCGATGAAAAAGAGTTTATCAATACCAAACGTATGGAACAGATTATTTCTCAGTTTAGCATCAAGAGTCAGGACGATCTGTACTTTGCGTTAGCTGTCAAATCCCTGACGATGCATGCTCTGATGGAGAAGATGGTGGATTCACGGAAAACGCTGATGGATACCTTATCTTTATCCAAGATTTTTAATCGGCAACAGACACAGCGGAAAGTGGTGTCAAAACATGGTGTTCGTATCGCAGGCATTGATACGATGCTTATCACCTTAGGTGGATGCTGTACCCCGGTGTATGGGGATGAAATCGTGGGCTATATTACAAAAGGTCAGGGAGTTAAGGTTCATCGAAAAAACTGTCCAAACATCATCAATGAAACCAAGCGGCTTATTCATGTCGAGTGGGATGAAGATTTTGAGACGGGTAAATATGAGGTGCAATTGTTTGTGCTGGCCACCGACCGATCATTTTTGCTTACAGATTTAGTAACCGTGGTTTCCCAATGTAAAGCAGGGTTAAATGCAGTCAACTCATCCATTAATGAAGATAAAGTGACGGCCACAACCACCTTGAAGGTTGTGGTAGATGATGCGGATCATCTGAAAGTTGTAGTGGCTAATCTGAAAAAAGTGAATAGTGTACTCGCAGTCGATCGCGTCACTTTGTGATTTGCTTGACTCACATGAACTTTTGTTTTAAAATGGCTATAGAATCCTAGGAAAAAGAGGTTATTGCAACGATGGTTTAGAGAAGGAATGGCTGGTGAAAATTCCCATCTCGATGCAATAATTGACACTTTGGAGGAGAAACTCTGAACTCAGTAGGGGTTTCCGTGCATTCGCGTTAAGAATTCGAGTGTCTTTTCCTTTTGGAGAAGAAATTAAGGTGGTACCACGCAAAAGCGTCCTTAAGCGGCGCTTTTTTTTATTTTCAAAGGAGGAAGAATATGAGCAACTATCAATCCCCACGGGGAACCCAAGATGTCTATGGAGTAAACATGAGTAAGTGGCATGCAATCGAAGATCTGATTCGTCAGTTCACCCATGTATACAATGTATCTGAAATTCGCACACCGATTTTCGAACACACGGAAGTGTTCAAACGGGAAGCAGACAGTTCCGATATGGTCAATAAAGAAATGTATACGTTCACCGATTTTGGGGGTCGTTCACTGACGTTGCGACCTGAAGGAACGGCAGGGCTGATTCGCAGTTTTGTTCAAAATAAACTGTACACATCCCCGGATTTACCCGTAAAGTTCTATTATGTTGGGCCTAACTTCCGTTATGAGCGACCTCAAAAAGGGCGGATGCGGATTCATCATCAGTTTGGGGTTGAATATTTGGGTGCCAAATCACCTCTGGTAGATGCGGAAGTCATTCAACTGGGTGTCTCATTCTTGCAGGCCATGGGTCTTAAGGATCTTAAAGTGCTGATTAACACGCTTGGCGATGATGAATCAAGAAGTGCCTATCGTCAGGCACTGAAAGATCATTTTGCCTCGCATTTGGAAACAATGTGTCCGGATTGTCATCGTCGTTTTGAGCAGAATCCATTGCGCATTTTGGATTGCAAAGTCGATGCACAGCATGATGCGATGGCAAGTGCACCTGCGATGTCACAATATCTCAATGAGGAGTCCAGAGCCTATTTTAAAGAAGTATTGAACATCTTGACCTCATTGGATTTAACAGTGGAAATATCAGACCGTCTGGTCAGGGGTTTGGATTACTATACACATACAGTATTTGAAGTGGTTTCGAGTAATGAAGACATGGGATCGCAATCCACGATTTTTGGGGGTGGGCGCTACGATGGTCTGATTTCTTATTTTGGTGGACCAGAGATGTCCGGGATTGGGTTTGGCATGGGAATCGAACGTCTGATGGTTGCGGCGGAAGCCGAGGGGATTGATTTAGCACAGGAAAATCCACTGGATGTTTATGTGATGCCTTTGGCTAAAGAGTATCAGCATACAGCCGCATCACTTCTTGCCTATATCCGTTCCAATGGCTATCGCAGTGATATGGATGTTCAGGGTCGTTCGTTAAAAGCGATGTTCAAGACAGCTGATCGTCAGAAAGTCTCGGTTTTATTGTTTGTAGGGGAAGAAGTGAATGAAGGAAAAGTTCGTGTGAAACATATTCCATCGAACACACAGTTGGATGTATCCTTTGATGAACTAATTATGCAGCTGGATCACTGGCTCAATGAAGATCACGATCATTCAAACTGCGCATGTCAAGTAAGTGAGGAAGCAAAATGAAACGTACACATACCAATGGAGAATTAAGAAGTCATCATATCAACGAAACCGTCCACCTGATTGGATGGGTTGCCAAACGCCGTAATTTCGGTTCCATCGTCTTTATTGACCTGCGTGACCGTACCGGCATTGTGCAATGTGTTTTCGATGAAGCTTTGAGTGAGCAAATCAGGGACGTTCGCCATGAGTTTTTACTTGAGATTTCAGGAACGATTCTTGAACGTAAGGATAAAAATCCTAAACTGCCAACCGGAGATATCGAGGTCATTGTTACCGATGTCAAGGTATTAAATACTGCGAAGACAACACCGCTGATTATTGCGGATGATACGGATGCACTTGAAGATACACGCTTGTCCTACCGATATTTGGATTTACGACGTCCAGTCATGCAGAAGAAATTGATGCAACGTCACGCGATTACCCGTGCGATGCGCAACTTTTTGGATGATGAGGGATTCATCGAAGT
>DOKQ01000089.1 GCA_003510215.1 Erysipelotrichaceae bacterium | reverse complement strand
CCCATGGTTTGACCCACCGGTTTGCCATCTTTGAAAAGAATCAATGTAGGGATCGACATAACACCATATTTTTGTGCCAAGCCTCCCTCAACATCAACGTCAACTTTGATAATTTCAAGTTTTCCTTCATATTGCTTCGCCATATCTTTTAGAATTGGCGCAATCATCTTACATGGTCCACACCAATCAGCATAGAAATCCACTAAAACAACGCCACTTGCAATAGCATCCGCAAACTCTTTTTCATTTACTACGCGCATCATTATTCCTCCTTAACTACCGATAGTATAACATATTTTGAAAATTATCATCATAAAATGCTCAATCAAATGACAAATAAGTACGCAATGTTTTCGCAATACCATCCTCATCGTTTGAATCACAAATAATATCTGCCACTTCCTTTACATCATCCATACCATTTGACATACAAACGCCCACTTTGGCCGCTTGAATCATCGAAATATCGTTTTGAGCATCCCCAAAAGCAATAAGATGATCAAAGGTCAACTGAGTTTTTGCAAGTGCAATATTTATACCCGCAGCCTTGGATACAGTTGAAGCCATAATATCAATCCAGTAAGGAGTCACTTTCATTACGTTCAGATCATCACCGGCTATTTTTAGTAACCGTGGCCAAACAAAATTAGTATATCCGGTTACCTGCGCAATCCCAATTTTTCTTGAACCCGTATTGATCTGATTTACACGATGAATCACCTTCACATTCGCATCACTCTTCATCACAAAACCACCAATCAGTGAATATTCCGTTTGATGACGTTTCTTCAAAGCATGACGGCTTCGTAAAAACCAAACAAGCAACTTGATTGGAAACATTACCGCAGGTGTATAAACGAGAAACCCCTGATCATGCTCACATAAAAACTGAGTTTTGTATTTTTTCGCAAAAGCAAACACACGACGTGTCTGCTGCAAAGTCATTGAATCAGTAATGACCGTTTCCTTTGTTGTGCAGTCATAGATTTCATGCCCATTCATACCCACAATAAACCCACCATACTGGTCTAGATTTAATTGTTGAGCAAATGGCATAATCATCGCTACATTTCGACCCGACGCCAAAATCACCTTGATACCTCGTTGCTGAGCTTCGATCAGTGCCTGAAGGGTCTTTGGTGAGATCTGCTTGGAACTATTTAACAGTGTACCATCCAAATCACACGCAATCACTGCCAGCTTAGCCATTCGCTAATTCACGAGCTGCTTCTTTATCCAATATGACCGTTACATCCGGATGTGTCTGCAAAATGGATGCAGGGCATTCCTCTGTAATCGGACCATGAATCATCGCCGCTATCGCATTGGCTTTATACGAAGTAGAAGCAATCAGTAAGATCTTCTTTGCTTTCATAATGGATGCAATTCCCATCGTAATCGCTTGTGTTGGAACATCCTCAATCGAAGCAAAGAAACGGGCATTATCCTGACGCGTCTGCTCCTTTAACGTAATAACATGAGTGGTTGATGTAAAGGGTGTCCCTGGTTCATTAAATCCAATATGACCGTTGGAACCAATGCCAAGAACCTGAACATCCACTGAAACATCACTAAGCAATTTTTCATAACGATCACACTCTGCTTGTTGATCAGCTGAACTTCCGTTAGGAAGGTTTACCTTGTTTAAGTCGATATCAATATGATTAAATAACTGTTCCTTCATAAATGTATGATAGCTTTGACTATGGGATTGACTTATACCCACGTACTCATCCAAGTTGAATGTAGTTACATGGCTATATGTACGACCACTTGTCTTAAAATCCTCAATCATCGCCTGATATAACGGAATTGGGGATGAACCGGTCGCAAGACCCAAGACAGGAGCATCACTTGACTCCAAAACTCCCTTAATCACTTCAAACGCTTTTTCACCAATCTGTTTCGGTGACTCAACAATTTCAATATGAAACATTTCTTTTCCTCCTAATATGGTCGAATGCTATAGGACGTCATCCAGCTTCGATTTTTTTCTAACAACATTGTTCCTTCACGATCTTTTAATTCTATATTCAATGGTTCAAAGTCTCCGTGGCCAAACCATGGCTCGATACACAGATATTCTGCTTTGGGTAACTTCCACAAAGCAAGCCAGCGGTAACTTGGAGCAATCACTTCTACTCCGTGATGGCCATTGCCCACAGAAATCCGTGGAGTAATGACGTTTTTAAACATCCAGGTAGGCCTTTCTTCAAACATTTCCTCAGACAGAGGCAACTCACTTACATTGTACAAAGTGACCTCTTCATTATAAAACGTTAAATCACTTTTCGGTGAGAATGATACGAAATAATCTTCCACTTGCTCACCTTCCTCAAGACATAGGTTGAAAGCAGGATGAAGACCAAACTGATAAGGCATAACCTCTTCACTGTTATTTGTTATGCGATAGTCAATCTTTAATTCTTCATCTACCAATGTGTAGGTCACATCCAGGATAAATTTAAACGGATATTGACTGAGCGTCTCCTCGTTTTCAACCAATCGCAATGTACATGTCTTTTCTGAATGGGCGATACATTCAAAATCAAAATTACGCGCAAATCCATGTCGCTTCATCTTATACGTCTGACCATCAATGCGAATCTGATGATCAAATGTAGCCCCAACAATCGGAAAGAGTGTTGGCGAAGAGTAAGCCCAAAACTTTGGGTCTTTCTGCCACATATACTCAAAAGGTAAATCCTTTCTTTTTAAACTGTCGATTTGCGCACCACGTAAACCAATGACAACTTCCAAAAACTGATTCTCTAATTTCATATTTCCTCCAATAACTCACTGGATTTAGGGACCAAAAGAGAAAGTGAGCCTTTCATCATACGAAAACGGACCTTTGTCTGTAAAGAAACCTCTCCATCCGTTCCAACTCGAGTCATTTTATCCGTAGATAAATCACACGCATCACTTCGGATAAACAAAACTTCCTTTTCATTGATATGTGTCCCCTTCATATACATCGGTAAAAGTTTCAATATGCGGAAAAAAGGTGATTTATCCACAAGATAGACATCAAACAGTCCATCCTGAAGCTGCGCAGCTGGAGCTGGCGTAAATCCACCACCATACCACTTGCCATTCATCACAGCGACAAGTATACTCTTTTGTTTAATTGTCTGACCATTAATGTCCAGTGTCAAATCAATATATCTTGGTCTCATCACAACAATCAACGCACTGACAATATACACCAGCGTTCTTGGAATTGGTAACTTCTTCCCGATGGTTTCTGCAAGTTCATTTACATCCGCATCCATACCCATCGTTGCGCAATTAATAAATCGCCGCTGATTGGCAAGCCCTACATCAATGGAAACAAATTTTCCTTTAAGAGTTTTAATTAGAATCTCTTTAGGATCGTTCAAATGAGTCGCAAGCATTCGGAAAGTATCATTCCCAGTGCCCGCAGGTAAGATTGCCATTTTCACTTTATCCGCAAGTCCATTAAGGACTTCATGAATGGTTCCATCACCACCGACACTGACCAGCACCACATCATCGGATAATGTATATTTCTTTGCAATTTCTGTCGCATGACCTTTATACTCGGTCATGATGACATCGTAGAGAATCCCCTGATCTTTACATACTGTATGAATCATGTCCACAAACGTAAGCGCCTTCCCTTTCCCCGAGGTAGGATTGACTATAAAAACAAACTTCATCAGTTTGATTCAATCATGGCTACGCCACGACAATACGTCTGAACTACCTGATAGTCATCAGACAACACAACAAGGTCCCCATCATATCCTGCTGCGATGCGACCCTTGCGATCATCGACTCGAAGCAAACGAGCTGGGTTGGATGTAATCGAATTAATCGCAAACTCAAATGGAACTTCCGCTTTTTCGACCAGATTCTTTAATCCGGCAATCACACTGAGTGTCGAGCCGGCAAGGGTATCTTTATCTACCAGATACGCACTGCCATTATCTGCCACCCGAATTTCATGCCCACCCAGTGAGTAGATTCCTGGTTTGCTTCCTTTAACACACAGTGCATCTGTAATCATAATATTATGATCTTTCCCTTTGGACATCATCAAGGCATTAACCGCCGCCCAGTGAACATGGTTACCATCCGCAATGATTTCACCATAGACATCACGTGCACGCAATGCTGCTCCTACAAGATTTGGTTCACGATGGCCAAAACGACTCATTCCATTAAATACATGAGTCATACTCTTGGCACCATTCGCCACGCCCATTAAAGCCTCATCATAGCTTGCTCCAGAATGTCCCATGGAAACAACAACTCCATTTTGAGCACAGTAGCGGGTTAACTCATGGTTTTCATCCATTTCTGTGGCCATAGTCATCAACTTAATCATACCCTGAGCAGCTTGCTGGTAGCGTTTAAACTGCTCGACAGATGCCTTGGCAATATACTCAGGTGGTTGTGCACCTTTAAAATCCATGTTCAAATATGGACCTTCAAAATGAACTCCTAAGACTTCCGCACCTCTTGGCTGACTCTTGACTACCTTCACCACATTTTTGAGTGCATTGGTTAGTACCTCTTCACTCTGAGTGACCGTTGTTGGTAAAAAGGCTGTCACACCTTCTTGAGTAATACCAGAAATAAGCTTGTTCATTCCCTCTTCAGTCGCATCATTGGTATCGAAACCAAACGCTCCATGAACGTGAATGTCAATGAAACCAGGTACAATGCGTTGATAATCTACGTCCACATCCACATCCTTTGTTCCATATTGGTATACCCGAACAATTTTACCATCTTCGACTTCGATTTGTGCTGGCATAAACTGACTGGCAATCCATACACGTTGACTTTGTAAAATCATGATAATGTCCTCCTATGTTACTTTCATTATACTCTATTCACAAGATTCTTCAACGATTCTGAAACCGCTTTGAACGCTGATTCAGACTTTTATTCATTCCAATTGCCTTTATCAGACAATCAGGTCCATCCCCCACAAGATCAAGTCGTTTGGCCTGAGTCAATGCTTCCAAAACCAAATGATAGTTTTGCGGATAATGGTACTGAATCAGTGCTCGTTGCATCGCTTTTTCTTTTGATGTTCTTGCCACATAGACTGGCTTTAAGGTGCGAGGATCAACGCCTGTGTGATACATTGCGGTCGATAATGTTGCTGGTGTTGGATAGAAATCCTGCACCTGCTTAGGTGTAAACTGAATCTTTTTTAGATATTGAGCCAGTTCAATGGCAGATGATAAGTCACTACCTGGATGACTGCTCATAAGATATGGAACCAGAAACTGATTCTTCTTAAACTCTTTGTTCTTCGCTTCATACTTCGAAACAAATTTCTCATACACTTCCTTGCGTGGTTTGCCCATTAAATCCAGCACCTGATCACTTATATGTTCCGGAGCCACTTTTAATTGACCAGAAATATGGTGCTGTATCAGTTCATTAAAGAGTGTTTCATCTTTGTCATAAAGCAAGACATCATAGCGAATCCCGGACCGAACAAACACTTTCTTCACCTTCGGAATTG
>DOKQ01000034.1 GCA_003510215.1 Erysipelotrichaceae bacterium | reverse complement strand
GATAAAGCAGCCGCAGAAAGTGTTGAAGGAAGTAAAGGGTACTTTTTCAACACCGGTCAACATCAGTTTGTTTTTGGTACAGGTAAGGTCAATGAGGTATTTAAAGAACTTTCAAATCTGATGGGAACATCTGAGCAGGCGAACTTTAAGGAAGACGTATACTCAAATATGAATCTTGGTCAAAAAATTGTTCGGATTCTTGCCGATATTCTCGTACCTTTGATTCCTGCGTTGGTAACTACCGGTTTATTAATGGGATTACGTGGGTTACTTCTCGAACTGGGAGTCAACTTCAGCGATACCATGCTTACATTATTTCAAATGCTCACGGATACTGCCTTTGCCTTTCTTCCTGTACTGATTGCTTACAGTGCAACCAAGAAGTTTGGTGGTAATCCGATTCTTGGAATCGTCGTTGGATTAATGATGGTCGCTCCTCAGCTTCCAAATGCGTGGGCAGTAGCACAGGGGGCTGCAACTCCAATGCCTTTTGAACTTTTGGGTCTTTCCATTCCTCTTGTTGGGTATCAGGGGTCCATTATTCCTGCGATTGTGGCAGGGTATCTTGTGTCAAAAGTAGAACAGAAACTTCGCACCTTTGTGCCTTCAATCATTGATCTGGTTGTGACACCTTTCTTTACACTTACGATAACGATTGCGATGATGCTACTGGTCTTGGGTCCGTTGACTCATAGCATGGAAGTCTTTGTTTCTGGAGCCATCGTTTCCTTAATTCAAGCTCCATTTGGACTCGGATATATTGTATTTGCTGGTCTGCAACAAGTATTGGTCATAACAGGATTACATCATTCACTTGGAATTATCGAACTTCAGTTGCTAGCAGATACAGGTTTTAATGCACTCAATCCACTGATTAGTGCAAGTATGGCAGGTCAGTTTGGAGCAGCGATTAGTGCCGCATTGATGATGAAAGAGCAACTAAAACGTTCCAACGCACTATCTTCAACCTCATCCACTTTATTTGGAATTACTGAACCACTTCTGTTCGGTGTTAATCTTCGCAGTATGAAAGTATTTGCTTCAGGGATTGTTGGTGGAGCTATCGGTGGCTTGTTGACCTATATCTTTGGTTTATCTGCTACAGGTATGGGCATAACCTTTATTCCAGGATTGCTTCTGTACACAAGCTCACTTGCTTCGCTTCTGCAATATCTAATTGTAATCGTTTCAGCCTTTGCTTCAGGATTTATCTTTGTCAAGATTCAGTCAAAGGCGATTAAGAAGGAAATCAATGTCTAATCATTTTCAAGTACCGAAAACACAGGGTATCTTAAGTCAAAATCAGGCAATGCGCTATCATGTACTTCCGCCTTACGGTCTATTAAATGATCCCAATGGACTGGTATACTACAAGGGATACAATCATGTGTTCTTTCAGTGGAACCCACACAATACCAACCACAGTTACAAAGCCTGGGGTCATGCAATTACCACAGATTTTATTCACTATACCTATCTTGAGGCGGCTCTTCTTCCGGAAGAAAACTATGAGACTCATGGTTGTTACTCTGGAAGTGCCATCGTGCATCAGGATACACTCTATGTATTCTATACAGGGAATGTTAAAGCAGAAGATGGAAGCAGAAGCAGTTATCAGTGTCTTGCCACATCTGTCGATGGATTTACTTTTAAAAAGCATGGACCCGTCATTGGTCATATTGAAGGGTATACCGGACATGTCCGTGATCCCAAAGTTTTCATGCAAGATGATGTGTTCTATATGATTCTTGGTGCCCAAAAAAACGATCTGAGTGGTGACACCCTTGTGTTTGTTTCGACAGATTTACATCAGTGGCAGCAGGTTGGGTCATTACTGTCACTACCGGGGGTAATGGGTTATATGTGGGAGTGCCCGGATATCATTCAACATGCATTCGGTGATGTGTTTATCTTTTCACCTCAAGGTCTCAATCCTATGGGAATGAAGTTTCACAATCTGCATCCAACAGGATACTATCTAGGCACATTTAATCAAGGAAGATTTATTCCGACTACAAATAAAATCGAGCAACTCGATCATGGGTTTGAGTTCTATGCACCTCAGTCATTTATCGACGCATCCAATCGAATTGTTTTATATGGTTGGATGGGTGTCATGAAGTCGGAAGCTGAATTATCACTACCAACCAAGAGTGATGGCTGGTCACATCATTTAAGCCTTCCTCGAGAAATTTCAATAAATTCATTTGGACGATTAACTCAAAGTCCACTTCAAGAGATTGATCAGGCATTTAAAGTTTATGATTATCATTCAACACAAACGCTGTATACTGAAATTTCGTTATACAGCAGAGTCTGTATTCAAACAATCCATGGGGTGGATCAGTTTGAGTTGATCATTGATGGAAATGTCACATTGAACTATCAGAATCAGGTATTTTCGATTACTCGAATAAGTTGGGTGGATTCATTACCTGAATTGCGATCGGCTAAACTGGCACGACCATTATCAGATATTCGAATGTACCTTGATGGAAGTTCACTGGAGATATTTATCAATGAAGCAGAGAGTGTATTTTCCTTAAGGTTCTTTCCAGAACAGTCACAATTAACATTAACGATAACTTCATCAGAATCGGTTCAGATCACTCTAGCTGAATTTTGTGAATAAAAAAAGCAGCACATCCAATGGATGTGCTCGTTTTGTGTGGGTGATTATTTAATGCGATTAGCTTCAATCAACTCATTCTTTAGATTCCATAGTTTGAGTGAAAGGTCAATGTAATATTTATGAGGGAAGGATAGGCGTTTGACTTCATCCCACATCGAAGCCATTTGCTTAGAACAATATTCTCGACTCTGTTCTGTTGTAGGGATTCGGTAGACGAGTTCCCCGTTAACAAAGATGGGTTGCTGCAACACACAGTAGTCATAATTGGTAATGGTTTTACGTTTCCATGGAGCAATCGGATCAAAGAGAGTATACTCATCTAAAGGTACGACTTCATCTGCGAGCATCACACAGTCCGCAATGGCTTGCTTTGTGTCTTTATCAAAGAATCGGATTACTTTCTTGAACCCAGGATTGGTGATTTTTTCAAGGTTGTCACTAATCTTAATCTTCGGAACAATTTCATCATCGGATTCCTGAGCGACCAGTTTGTATACGCCACCAAGAACAGGTGTCGAGCGTGATGTAATCAGATTCTCACCAACCCCAAAGATGTCGATCGCTGCATTTTGAACAATCAGATCATCTATCAGATGCTCATCCAACGAGTTGGAAGCGATGATTTTGCAATCGTCAAGACCTGCACCATCCAGAAGTTTCCGTGCTTTTTTAGAAAGATAGGATAAGTCCCCGGAATCCAATCGTATTCCTTTCAGTCGGTATCCATTGGGTATAAGAAACTCTTTGGCAACACGAATGGCATTTACCACACCGGAGTTTAAAGTGTCGTAGGTATCCATGAGTAAAACGCAGTTATCCGGCTGAATTTTTGCATAGGAAAGAAAAGCTTCATATTCACTGTCATGGGTTTGAATGTAACTGTGGGCGATGGTTCCTGATACAGGCACCTGATGCATAAATCCTGCGAGGGTGTTGGAGGTTCCATGTGCCCCAGCAATATATGCCGCTCGAGCTCCTTCAATCGAGGCGTCAAAGCCTTGAGCACGTCGCGCCCCAAACTCAATCACCGCGCGTCCTTTAGCTGCATGGACAATACGTGCTGCCTTCGTGGATACAAGCGTTGGATAGTTGACTGCTAAAAGTAGTAGGGTTTCGATTAATTGTGCTTCAATGACATTTCCACGGACAGTAATCAGAGGTTCGTTGGCAAAGACGATGGTTCCATCAGGGACACTCCAAAGATCAATGCTTAAATGAAGGTTGAGCAAGTATTGCAGAAAATCTTCATCAAAATTACTTACTTTACGCAGATAATTAATATCTTCCTCACTAAACTTAAAATTCTGAATCAGTTCCACAAGTCGGTGCAGACCATTGAAGACAAGGTAACCTCCCTGATCTGGAAGCCGACGGACGAACATGTCGAAATAAGCCACTTGATGGTGGCGATTTTCTTTAAAGTAGGCGTACGCCATGGAAAACTCATAAAAATCGGTTAATAAAGGTAGGTTGTTCATAGTGTTATTTCCTTGCTAGTGGTTATATGTATGCCACATTGCTTCATAAAAGCTATGGCCATGGTGTGATAGGTATCTTTTGGATGAAATGGGGCATCAAAGGTTGCGATGGCATCTTCACAAACGGTCACTGTCGCATCGAGGTTGTGCTGATGAATATAGGCTTGAAGGGTAAGTGCAAACTGAAGAACACAGATGTCACTGACACACCCGGTAATCACATATTGCTGATACAGGGGTGCTATTTCAAACCATTGCTGAAAGTCAGGGGCAAGAAATCCGTTGACACTATTCTTTTCAAAAAAAAGAACATCATTCTGGTAAGGGAGTAGTTCTTCAACCCATTCACTTTCCGATGTATTGGCAACGCAGTGAGGAACAAATGCAGTGAATTCCTTTGCATTTTCAGGGTGCTTATCCAAAAAAGCGATGATTGGTTGATGGTTCTGGTGAAAAGACTTGATTAATTCTTCAATATTGACGATAATATTTTTAATACTTGCATCTGCCATCGGTCCTTCGTGAATGAACCCATTGACCATGTCGATGATGACTAAGCAGGCATTTGTGCTTGTTATTTCACTCATATGGCTCACCTTTCTTTCGTGTTTATTCATATTATAGGACCTTTTATGCGCTTTGTATAGATTTAGAGCAAGTATCGGAGGTAAAACATGCAATCCTATATGTATCATCCGATGTCACAATTGCACATCGAATCAACTCAGAAATTTAAGGATACAACGATTTCTGTACGGTTTTTATCTGAGTTGACAGAAAAATCCGCAACCACCTTAGCCATTTTGGCGTTGATTATGGAAGATCGGAATCAGTATGCAGCCACAAAACAGCAAATGACTCAATGGATGGATCAGCTGTATGGGGCAAAACTGGATGTTCGCAGTATTGGTTATGGTAAATCTATCAGTTTTGAAGTCCGAAGCAAAGTCATCGATGATCGGTATATCGACCGTTCCATCGCCAAGGAGCATTTTGAGTGGTTACTTACAATGATCCAATATCCACTGTTGTCTGCCGAAACACTAAAGGAAGCAAAACTGATGCTCAAAGCAACACTGCTAAGAAATCAGGATTCTGCGACCAAGTATGCCATCAATCAGGCTTTTACAAGAGCAGGAGCGGGCTATCCTTTGTCCATTGACACATCTGGTTCGTTGGATGTACTCGATGACATAACTTTGGATGACGTCAAGTCTGCCCATACAATGCTTTTATCAGCGGCTCGTGTGGATGTATTTGTGATTACATCAGCGCAGCCTCAAATGTATCAGGCATTATTTGAACATAGTTATTTAAATACAACCCGTGTGGACAGCGAGACGATGTACACACTGCAGCATCGTGATATGACTCAGGAAGTGATGAAAAAAGAGTTGAAGCAGACAAATCTTGTGATGGTCTATAATGCACAGATTATTCCTTCGGATGAGCTGTACTGGCCATTGCGTGTGGCTTTAGTCGCCTTGGGTCAACTGCCTTCTTCCTTATGCTTTACCGAAATTCGTGAAAAGCGCAGTCTATGTTATTTCATCGGTGCGAATATGGTCACCTTTGATGGGGCTGTTTATGTTTATACAGGGATTGATGCCAAGGAAAAACAGCAGGTAATCCAACTGGTAGGTGAGCAAATTCAACGCATCATTGACGGTGATATCGATGAAAACCTTCTTGTTAACAGCAAGACGATGATGATTAATTCACTATATGGTATGGTTGATGACCCATTTGCGATGATTAATTTCTTATATCAGCGATTACTGATGAAATCCGATGTCCATATGGATTCGGTGATTCAGATGATTCAGCAAGTTAGTATGGCAAAGATGGGTGAAGCCATGGCATCACTCGTTTTACGAACCATTTTCTCACTTGAACCTATGGAGGAACAGGCATGAATGTAACACATCCGCGCTATAAAGAGACGCTAAGAGAGTTTACAACTGAAAATGGGTTAAGATGTATCCTGGTTTTTAAGCCCGACTATCAGGGCTCCTGTGCCTTGCTGGGAACACCCTTTGGAGCTCTTGATCTTGAACAGGTTGATCAAGAAGGAACAATCTATCATGTGATCCCTGGCACCGCTCATTTTCTTGAACATAAACTTTTTGAGAATCCTGAAGGGGATATCATGAATGTGTTTACCGATTTGGGAGCACAGGTGAATGCATTTACGTCCTATCATGAAACAGTATACTATTTCACAACATCTGCAGATGTGATTGAACCGCTCAATGTATTAATGGATTTTGTAGCAAATCCTTCCATCAGTGAGGCTAGTGTTGAAAAGGAAAAGGGTATTATTGTTCAGGAGTTAAACATGTATGAGCAAATGCCGGATGTTCGACTGATGATGGAAACCTACAAGTCCCTGTATCACAATCATCCGTTGAAATTTGATATTGGTGGTGATGAGCAAAGTGTACTATCCGTTTCGAAAGAACATCTGGACGAATGTTACCTTCGCAATTATCATCCTCAGCAAATGGTTCTTGTGGTGGCTACAGGGGTTGACCTCGATGTGATTGAAGAAACCATTCGTAAGAAGCAAAGTGAACATCCGGTGCGTGCAATGCAGAAAGTGGTTCGTGCTTCTGTCAATGAACCTATAGAGGTAGTCAATACCTATCATACGATAACCATGGATGTTCAATCCGAGAAGGTGGCAGTCGCTTTCAAAATCACCGAATTCTTTGATTCGCCACTAAAACGGTTAAAAGCCGAATGGGCGATGCGCTTTCTCAATGAAGCTGCGTTTAGTTCACTCAATCCCGCGTATCAGCAATGGATGGATGATGAAATCATCACGGACTTCTTTGGGGTGGATAGTGACTTTGGGGAAGACTATGGCTTTGTGCTTTTCTTCAATGAGACTTCCGATCCGAAACAGTTCGAGGATTTCGTGCTTGAGCAGTGGGAGAAGGCTACGATTTCAGAGGTAACGCTGCAACAGCTGAAACGGCGTTCACTCGGTTCTGCCATTCGTCGCATGAATCATCTGGATGATCTGGCGTTGGGAATCATGCGCTCAACCTTTGAGCAGATGGATTACTTTGAAACGATTGATGTCATTGAAACCATCTCGCTGGATGAAGTTCTGGCAATCAAGCAACTGGTTCACGTAGAAAACCGCAGTGTCATTACTCTTTCAAAAAAAGCGTAAACTTGTCAAATTGGCAACTTTCATCTGATGAAAGTTGCTTTTTTACATCGATTTGAGCAAATTCACTGATTTGAACATTTGGCGTGTTTCAGTGATAATAGCAATACAAATAAAGGAGGCTATTATGCTGAATCAAATCGTCTTAGTTGGTAGAATCAAGGAAATGCCCATTGTTAAAGAAACCACGGCTGGGAATAAAGTTGCCAATCTGTTGGTTGAGGTTGATCGAAACTTCAGAAACTCGCTGGGGGAGTACGAAAAAGATCTGATTATGTGTACGCTTTGGCGAGGGGTCGCAGAGTCAACGATTCAGGTGTGTGAGGTTGGGGCACTGATTGGCATTAAGGGAAGGCTTGTGGCCAACTCCTTTGAAACCAAAGAGCAAAAACCTTTCTACTACTGTGAAGTTGTGGCTGAGAAGGTATCGTTTCTACAGCCGAAATCCTAATCGGCTAAACCACCATTCTACGGTGGTTTTTTGTTTCATAAAATTAACCGAGATTCAAGTATCATAAAACCTGAAAAACTTGGTATAATATAGGTATCATTGGGAAGGAAGTATTTATGAAACAATATCTTGACTTAGCAAAACATGTGCTCGACGTGGGTGAAGCTCGTGCTGATCGCACATCAACAGGAACTATTTCTACTTTTGGATATCAAATGCGATTTGATTTACGCGAAGGATTTCCGATGTTAACGACGAAGAAGGTTCATTTCAAATCAGTGGTAGAGGAATTACTCTGGTTTATTCGTGGGAACACAAATATTCGACCTTTGGTATTAAAGGGTGTTCGTATTTGGAATGAATGGCCATATGCGGATTATCAGAAATCCTCGGAGTATCAGGGTGAAACCCTTCAGCAGTTTGTGGATAAAATCAGAGATGATGAAGCGTTTGCTCAGAAGCATGGTGATTTAGGACCGGTTTATGGGAAGCAGTGGCGTGATTTTTTTGGGGTGGATCAGATAGATAAATTGATTTACAACTTAAGGCACAATCCATTTTCCCGCCGACACATTATCAGTGCATGGAATCCGGCGGAAGTAGATCAGATGGCACTTCCACCTTGCCATAGCTTCATGCAATTTTATGTGAGTAGTGATCAGAAAGAGTTATCACTTCAGTTATATCAGCGCAGTGCGGATGTCTTTTTGGGTGTGCCATTCAATATCGCTTCCTATGCATTGCTTTTAATGATAGTGGCGGATGTATGCGGCTATCAGGCAAAAGAGTTTGTCCATACTTTTGGGGATGTTCATATTTACAATGATCATTTGGATCAGATTCGTCTGCAACTCACACGCGATCCACGTCCACTTCCTAAACTGTCCATTATAAAGCACCATGCGAATATCAATGACTATCAGTATGAGGATTTTCTTCTTGAAGGTTATGACCCTCATCCGCACATTGCCGGTAAGGTCAGTGTCTAATGATTGCCTGCATTGTTGCTAAAAGTCCAAATGGTGTAATTGGCAAGGATGGGTGGATGCCATGGCATCTGCCGGAGGATTTAAGCCACTTTAAAAAGACAACTATACACCAAACGTTGGTTATGGGGCGTAAAACCTTTGATTATATTGGGAAGCCATTGCCCAATCGTAAAACCTTTGTCCTCAGTCGAAATCAGAATCTAAGTTATCCATATCCATCGGATGTGATTGAGGTAGTAGATTCGATTGAAGCGTTGGTATCACGATATCAGAAGAGTGAGGAATGGCTGTATGTGTGTGGTGGAGCGGCTGTCTATCAGCTGTTTTTACCTTATATTGATCGTTTTATTATCAGTGAAGTGCATCAAGAGTATCCGGGCGATACGTATTTTCCGTCTTTGGATTATTCATCACTGAAACTGAGGGAAATGATTTCCTATGATGATTTTGATGTAATGATTTATGATCGGAGGCGTTGTTTATGAGCAAAGTCATGATGTGGGTTAAATTATTTGTGTATTTGCCTGCCATGTATTTTTCCGCTCTTCATGGTCAAAAACAGCCGTTTTCAGTTCGATTTGAAATGGCGAAGATCTGGTCCAGTATGGTTTTGAAGAAAGCTAAGGCGAAGCTTGTGGTTTCCGATGCTCAACATATCCCGCTTCAGGATGGGATGCTTTTTGTGGCAAATCATCAGGGTTCGTTGGATGCATTTATGCTTTTGGCAGCGTCAACCGTTCCTTTTACGGCAGTGTCCAAAGTTGAGGGGGCAAAGATTCCGGTTCTTGGTGCCTGGTATCGCTGTATGGAAGTTATTTTATTTGATCGCAACGACATGAGAGATTCACTGAGAATGGTCAAGGAATGTGCTGAGCGTCTAAAAATAGGGCATAATATACTTATCTTTCCGGAAGGGACTCGTTCATACTCAAATAAGGTGGCACCGTTTAAGGCAGGTGCGCTCAAGTGTGCGATGATAGCGAAAGTTCCTGTTGTTCCGGTGGCTTTGATTGATGGTCATTTACCGATTGATGTAGGTAGAAAACGCGTGAAGGTGCATGTGGTTTATGGCTTGCCAATTCACTATGAAGAATATGAAACAATGAACTCTCAGCAGTTGGCGGATGAGTGTCAATTGCGGATTGTGGAAATGATTAAGAAAGTTAAAGGAGAGAATTACGATGAGAATGATTGAAATTATTGCTAAAAAGCGTGATAAAGGGAGCTTAAATGACCAGGAAATCCAGTTTTGGATAGATGGATTGGTTGATGGTTCGATTCCAGATTATCAAAGCAGCGCCTTACTGATGGCCATTGTGCTTAATGGTATGGATGCTCACGAAACAACTGCCTTGACATTGGCCATGATGAATAGTGGTGATGTGTTGGATTTGTCAGCAATTGAGGGAATTAAAGTGGATAAGCATTCAACCGGTGGTGTGGGCGATAAAACCTCACTGGTTTTAGGTCCAATGGTTGCGGCTTGTGGAGCCAAGGTTGCTAAGATGAGTGGTCGTGGACTGGGTCATACGGGGGGAACACTGGATAAACTTGAGTCTATTGAACATTTCAATATCTTTTTGGATGAGAAAGAGTTTATCAGGCAAGTGAATGATATTTCCGTTGCGATTGTGGGTCAGACAGGACAGCTGGTTCCTGCGGACAAAACACTTTATGCACTGCGTGATGTCACTGCAACGGTTTCAGCCATTCCACTGATTGCTTCTTCCATAATGTCCAAGAAATTAGCTTCGGGTGCAGATACCATTTTACTTGATGTCAAATATGGGGATGGTGCCTTTATGCAGACGGCAGAAGAGGCAAAAGAGCTTGCACTCGCGATGATTGAGATTGGGCGATTGTCAAACCGTGATACCCGTGCCATGATTTCAGATATGAATCAGCCATTGGGTCTTGCCATTGGCAATGCGCTTGAGGTAAAAGAGGCGATTGAAACACTTAAGGGAGAAGGTCCGAAGGATTTTACAGAACTATGCATATCTGCAGGGATTATTATGTTAAAGCAGGCGAATCTTGCATCAGATGACGAAGCTGCCCGTGCTATGTTACAGGAAGTGATTTCCAATGGGAAAGCACTTGAGAAGTTCAAACAGTTTGTGGCTGCCCAAGGCGGCAATCCGGCGGTTGCGGATGATGTGAGTTTATTGCCTTCATCCAAGATGGTCAGCGAAGTCAAAGCGAAGCGTTCAGGTTATCTAAAAGAGATGAAAGCCATGAAACTGGGTCTTGTGGCTATGAAACTTGGGGCAGGACGTGCGAAGAAAGATGATGTCATCTTTCCTGGGGTAGGTTTGGTGTTAAATAAGAAGGTTGGCGAAAAACTATCGGAAGGTGATGTTCTGATGTATGTTCATCATGATTTTCCATGTAGTGATGAATTGCTACAGGAGATGGACGAATGCTTTGAATTTAGTGATACAGCTGTACAAACACCTCCGCTCATCGCAGAAATTCTCTAAAATAATGAAAAAGAACTTGCAATACAGTTCTTTTTTTGTCATGATGTAGCGTGTTGTCGTGGTATAATAGTGAGGATAAATAAAAGGGTGATGTTGTGTTTACGATTGAAATCGATCAGTTTAATGGACCATTGGATTTGATGCTCTTTTTGATCAAGGAGAAGAAACTTGATCTTTTTGACCTGGATATGGCAATTCTAATCGACCAGTACCAATCTTATCTGTTTACGATGCAAGAGCGCAGTCTGGAGATTGCCAGTGAGTATCTGAGTGAACTTGCAGGACTGATTGAATATAAAAGTAAAAAGTTGATACCGCGGGATAAAAGTGAGTTGGATGCCAATGCGGTGGAAGATGAGAAGGAATCCTTGGTTCGTCGTCTGATTGAATATCAGCGATTCAAGGAAGTCTCGTTGGATTTGTCGATAAGGTATGATCATCGTCAGCTGCTTGTAAGCAAACCGTTTGAGAAGCAGTCGGTGTCGCATTTGTTTACTGCCGAAACCAGTATTTCCAATGACGCCTATGATCTGCTGAAGGCAATGAGAAAAGTGATGCATCGTTTGTCACTGGCGAATCCTTTTGAGACGAAGTTGACATCCAAGGAGTTATCTGTGGACCAACGGATTGATATGCTTCGAAGAGCATTGTCAAACAAACATGATTCGTTTCTATTGGAGGATTTATTTGCGGATTGTTCAAGTGTGCAGATGATGATTGTTACATTTCTGGCTGTATTGGATATGATTCGTATGGGTGAGCTTACATTTACGAGTAATGAGGATCAAATATATTTATTGAGGAGTGATGAGTATGACACAGTGGTTGTCCATTCTTGAGGGGTTGCTCTTTGTCATTGGTGACGAAGGGTTAACGATTGAACAAATAAAGAAAACGCTGGATATCGAAGAAGTGGAGGTTTTAGAGCTGATTGATCAGCTGAAAGCTCGTTATGAGTCGCAGGATCGCGGTTTGCAAGTGGTCCTTTTTGCGGGAGTATGCAAGCTTGTGACCAAGGAACATGTCCATCCCTACATCAGCCAACTGCTTTCCTATCAGAAGACCCGTTCCCTTTCCCAGTCTGCACTTGAAACATTGGCGATCATTGCCTACAAGCAGCCGATTACTCGGGTTGAAATTGAAGAAATTCGTGGAGTTAGCTGTGATGTGATGTTACGCAAGCTTCAGGCATTGGATCTAATTCGGGATGCAGGTCGCTCAGATGCGATTGGTCGACCCATACTCTATGAAGTGACCCAGGATTTTCTTGATACATTCGAATTGATGAGTTTAAATGAATTGCCACAGTTGGATGTGGGGGAACACCTCTCATCTGATCAACTGTTTGAATAAAGGAGTGATCACATATGGATCGTTTACAAAAAGTAATTGCCCAGGCGGGCATTACCTCCCGTCGCAAAGCTGAAGAGCTGATTGTGGCGGGGAAGGTCACCGTCGATGGAGAAATCATTACAGAACTTGGCTACAAAGTAAGAAAAGGTGCGACTATTCTGGTGAATGGAAAGCCTGTGGTTCGCGAAAACAAAGTGTACTATGTGATGAATAAACCACGTAAAACATTGTGTACGCTTGCCGATGATCGTCAGCGTGAAACCGTTGTATCACTGATTCCGACGGAGTATCGGATTTTTCCTGTTGGCCGATTGGACTATGATACTTCAGGTGTACTTATTTTGACCAATGATGGAGATTTTGCCAATAGTCTGATTCATCCACGATACCATTTGCCTAAGACCTATGAAGTCAAAATCAAAGGAATCTTGACAACGGCTCAAATCAAGCAGCTGGAAGCCGGTGTAAAACTGGATGACGGTGTGATGACACTCCCTTCAAAATTGTGGGTAACAAACAAGGATTTTGAGAAGAAAACGACAGAGTTTGAATTAACGATTATGGAAGGGCGCAACCGTCAGATTAAGCGGATGATGGAAGTTTATGGTCATCAGGTTCGCAAGCTGCACCGCAAATCCCTTGGATTTTTGGATTGCCGAGATTTATCCATGGGTGAGTATCGCCTGTTAAAACCATTTGAAGTAAAGAAATTACGTCAGATGGCTGAAGGGGGTAAACTTATCTAATGCAACAGTATTTTATCAACCAAGCCCTCACGTTGAATCAGCCGTTTTCACTAAGCAACGAGCAGAAACATCACATACTGACTGTTATGCGATATGGTGTTGGAAAACACGTTCGGGTCATTGATGTGGATGCTAAGACGTTTATCTGTGAGATTGTTTCGACAAATCCATTTCAATTAATGCCATTCGAACAAAGAGTTGAGTTAACAGAACCTTCCGTTGACATTACCTTAATTGTCGGATGGATTAAAAAAGAGCGTTTTGAGTGGATGTTGCAGAAGGTAAGTGAGGCTGGAGCTACACGAGTGATTCCTTTAATCAGTGCCTATACGGTTGTCAAGGAAAAGGAAGATACGCTGGATAAAAAACTGATCCGTTACAATAAAATCACGGAAGAGGCGGCTGAGCAGTCACGTCGCACACGATCAACGGAGGTTTTGGCTCCCATCAGTCTTGCGGCTGTAGGTGATTATCTTTCAGAT
>DOKQ01000037.1 GCA_003510215.1 Erysipelotrichaceae bacterium | reverse complement strand
TCATTCCAATCTCTTCCCCCTGATATACCAACGGTGTTCCAGAAAGTGTAAAGTTCAGCACAGCTAGTGCCTTACCGCTTTCAACACGGTATGTTTTATCATCCCCAAAACGAGATATCTGACGTGGCTGATCATGATTGGACAAATAGTTTCCTATCCAGTATCCTTTATCTTGCATATCTTTCTGCCAACTGAAAATGACTTTTTTCATATCCATCGTAGAAAACCGATAGAGTTTGCGAAAATCATATTTGCCCAATGGCCCACAGCCAAGCATATGCAAATCAAAATGAAACATCATATCCATGCGTCGCAGCTGATTTGGGGCATATTTTGCGGCAGAAGCCTGGTCAATAAGCATACCTTCCCCAATCATCAATGCATCCGGATAATCACTTAACTGACTCATGATTTCATCAATATACTGTAGTGAAGGATCTCGATTGATGATATAGTCATCCGCAAACTGAAGCCCTTTTTTATTTGGGTTTTTATCTATAAGTCCATCAATCTTACTGATTGTGTTGATAACATCCCAACGGAAGCCGGCGACACCCTTATCCAGCCAGAACTTTAGTATTCTGACAACCTCATTTCTGACCTTAGGGTTTTGCCAATTCAAATCCACTTGAGATGGAGTAAACAAAGCTAGGGCATAGGTGTTATCTTCAATCGGACGCCAGGCACTGCCACCAAAAATACTTATCCAGTTGTTCGGTGGATAATTGCCTTTACCTTCCTTAAAATAATAAAAATCACGATAGGGACTTGAAACATCCTTTAGAGCACTCTGAAACCATGTGTGTTCAATGGACGTATGATTAGCCACAATATCCATAATTAACTTGATCCCCCGACGATTTGCTTCAAAAAGCAAGGTGTCGAAATCTGCCATGGTACCAAAATCAGGATGAATCTGATAATAATCCGATACATCATATCCATAGTCCGCATTGGGTGAAGCGTAGATAGGTGATAACCATAGATAATCGATACCCAAACTCGCCAGATAATCAAGTTTTGAGATAATTCCCTGCAAATCCCCAATGCCATCATTCTGACTATCCTTAAAAGACCTTGGCCAAATCTGATAGATCACAGATTGATAGTGCTGTTTCATTAATTTTTCCTCATATAGCGCTTCGGATGGCTAACACTTGTTTTTTTAAGTGATGCCATTTCAAAAGGTAGAATCATGCATAGCCAGATAAAAATAACCAGACCCATCATGCCAAGAATATATCCAGGATTTCCAAGCCAGTTTGCCATCCATTCAATCGGTGTATCCTGAGGAGGAATCCGAATAAACAGATAATTTCCCTGAGCCACATAATTGACTATCCAGGCAAATCCCATGATACCAAACATGATAAGCAATGAAGAGACAAGCCATTTAAGTTTGGGTCTAAATGGTGTGTAGATAAGTATAAACAACGGGACTATCGCAATTAGCGTATGTATAACAAACGTCTGAATAGTCTGAAAATGCATGATTGGATACTTGTAAAAGACCGTGTCGTTAAATAGCAACGCAGCTAAAGCACCGGGCAAAGCTGTCAGGTAAATAAATTGCAATAGACGAGGACTTTTGATTTTCAAATACAGTGGCATCAAGAACACCTGGATACCACAAAGATGAAATGGCAACATCTCATCAAACAGATAATCACCCATCGAGATGGCCCAGATCTGGCGTAAGACCTCTAAAACGACAATGAGGATAACCATAACAACAACCATTTTTTCCCGTTCTAAGGGATTTCGATGATAGCCGACAATTAGGATAAGAGATGCAAGTAAAAAGCAGGCAACCAAGATCAGATTATATCTGGTATCAAATGGTGTAAGTACATACGGAAAACTGGCAGATTGGAAATGTTCGAAGAATAAACTCATAGTGACTCCCCTTTTTTCTTTCATTATATCGATGATTTCTTTAACATTCAATGACTTCCTTCATGTTATAATCTTAATATGATGAAAGATAAACCATGGATTGCATCGCTACAAGAAAAAGTGACCTTAGTAGCTGTAAGCAAAACACGCTCAAGAGAGCAAATACAGTCACTTTACCATCAGGGGATTACTCTTTTTGCAGAGAATAAAGTTCAGGAGTTGAAACAAAAAGCACAACTGGATGATCCTTGGACCTGGCACTTTATTGGCCACTTACAAACAAACAAGGTTAAGGACGTACTCGATTTCTCAACATTTATCCACTCAGTTGATTCCATACGATTACTTGAAAAAATAGCCTCAGTTGCCTCGTTAAGGCACATGGAAGTGACGATTCTAGTCCAGATGAAGTTAACGGACGAGAAAACAAAGTATGGACTTGACCCCGCTGAACTTCCGATATTTTTAGAGAAACTTACCGAGTTTGCTCACATCCATTGTTTGGGAATGATGGTTATGGGACCATTGACAGAAGATAGGAGTCAAACCTACGATACCTTTAAACGTGCAAAACAGCTTTTTGATGAAATCAAAAAAACTCACTCCGAATGGACGATTCTATCCATGGGAATGAGCGATGACTATCCAATTGCCATTGAGTGCGGTAGCACCATGGTTCGACTTGGCAGTCTACTATTTAATGATTAATCAAAGAATGTCCATCCGCAGTAGATAATCATTGCATTCAGAATGGTTGTATCCACTCCGATATCAAACAAAACATTCCAGACAGTATCAAAATCGATCCAACCAAGACGTTTTGTAACGATGAAGAACATGACAACCGCTACGATAAACTTGCGTACCCACCCCTGGTTACGCTTTTTTTTCTGCCCAAGGAAGTTTCCAAAGGTAAATAGAAAGGCAGCAGTTGAAATAATGTGCACTTCATTGCGTATTTCAGCGAACATAAATTGAGCATTTATGCGCAAAAACAAAGCCATGGCTAATAGGATGAGCAGTGGATAAAGCCATCGAGTCAGTTTACGATCCATAATAATCAGTTCCTTTCCCACTTGTGAGTGTGCGAAGAAACACACCAAAGACAAATCCGAGACCCGGGATAAACGCGGTTACAATCACCCAGAGTGAACGCATATCCGAAGGTAAGGTAAAGGAGTTCATCACAGCCGCAATCGGATAATTGGTCAACACATACACTAGCCATCCGTTACGATTGAAGACCTCTAGATTGATTGAGTAACTGATGCCATAGAAGACCAGTAGAACCACCGTGAATAAAAAAGCCGCTTTTAAGGATGAGACAACAACGTACTGAATGCTATTACGTCCAATGACATAAAGATATCCAGCCACGATATACATCGGAAGTGCTATACCTATAGCTGACATAATGACTCCAATCACTTGATTGGGCTGATAGTAACGAGCGAATGGATGACCCAATCCAAACACAAGAGCATATCCAATGGTGAAAAAGATATGGAACCCAATTAATGCTAAATAGGATTTCCACGTTTCTCTGTTTTTCATTTACCCACCCCTTTGCTTGATAAACTCAATGATTCGATGAATTCCAACTGTGACATCTTCTTGGCTTGCGGCTAATGAAAGTCGAATATAATGATCAAAAGAGGCTGAGAATACAGCTCCAGGCACAACGGCTACACGTTTTTCTTCAAGAAGCTGATAAGCAAAACTCCATGAGTCCAATCCACTTTTTGAAATATCAATCACCAGATAAAATGCCCCAAAAGACTCAATATATGGAATACCGACTTCATCTAGTATTTTCTGTGCCATCGTCCGTTGCTTCGAATAGAAATCAAGCATGGACTGCACATCTGTCTGTAACGCTTCAATGGCTGCTAATTGAACAAAAGGTGCGACTCCAGCGGCTGAATATTGCTGAAGCTTAACTATCTGATTGGCCAGTTGCTGCTCAGCCATAACATAACCAATACGCCATCCTGTCATTGCATATGGTTTTGATAAACTTTGACAATATATGATTTTCGACTTATGTTTGGTGCGTTGAACAAAGTATTTACTCTTCCCTGGTGATAACTGATTATACACATCATCACATATGACATAGATATCTTTTTCCTCAATC
>DOKQ01000058.1 GCA_003510215.1 Erysipelotrichaceae bacterium | reverse complement strand
ATGAAAATCGTTAAGGCATTAATTATGCGGATCCCTTCGCTTCACGGAGAGGATGTAGCTAAAATTATCAAGGTGTGTGTCGGGGATCGGTGCAAACGCCGTGGTTCTGTAAAAGTACTGGAAAAAATCCAGGAAACACTTCATCTTGAGGTTAATCAGTTGAGTGCTGACAAGTCATTATTTCTAAAGACACAAAAGTGTTTTGGACATTGCCGTGATGGAATCAATGTTCAGATTGATGGTGAGTTGCATCATCATGTGACTGAATCATCGGTGATTGATTTGCTTAAGCAAAAATTAAAATAAAGGGAGGTTTGACGTATGGACAAGGTAGCCTTTATCTATGATTTTGATAAAACACTTTCCCCAAAGGATATGCAGGAATATGGGTTTATCGAAGATCTCAAAATCTTTAATCCAAATGATTTTTGGAAAAAAGTGGATGAGATGGCCAAGGAGCATCAAATGGATCGCATCCTTACGTATATGTATGTGATGCTTGATGAAGCGAGAAAACAGGGTAAAACCATTTCCAAACATCATTTTCATGATTATGGGCGAAATGTGGAGTTATTTGAAGGGTTACTTGGTTGGTTTGATCGAATCAATTCCATTGGTTTTTCGATGGGATTGGATATTGAACATATCATCGTTTCATCTGGACTTAAATCCATGATTGATGCTACGCCAATTGCCCATTATTTCAAAAAAATCTATGCATGTGAGTTTGTGTATAATAAAGATAATGAAGCAATCTGGCCAGCGCTGGCTATCAATTACACGACAAAAACTCAGTTTATTTATCGTATTAATAAGGGAGTCCTAGATCTTACAGACGATGTGTCGCTAAACTCAAAGACACCCCATGAAATCCGTCCGGTTCGTTTTGATCATATGATTTACTTTGGGGATGGACTGACAGATGTGCCAAGTATGAAACTAATTACCGGTAACGGTGGTTGGGCGATTGCGGTTTATAATGAGTTGAGTGAGAAAAGCAAGGATGTTGCGAGTCAACTGGTTACAGATCGTCGGGTTCAATACATGGCACCTGCCAATTATTCCAAAGATTCGAAGTTAGAACAGATTGTCGTTCTCATGCTACGTCATATGTCCTCTTCTGACGCCCTTCGTAAGGCGAAGGGGTGAGGTATGGAAAATTCAACCCGATTTATCAATGCGTTTAATCTTATTGAAAAAGAACTTGAACGACGATTGCGCTTTGATCGTTACATTGGTTTTGTGGAAAAGGTTCGACGACTTTCAAAATCAGACAATACCATCAAACGATATCATCGATTGCTGGAAGAGTTTAGTGACTTGCGCAACGCCATCGTCCATGAGCGAATCGATGGCGAAGTGATTGCGGAGCCTCATCTGAAAGTTGTGACTCAGATTGAACACGTAGCCCAACTGCTAACTGAGCCAGTGCTCATTAAGGATCGTTATTTACGTAAGGTTGATATCGCTTTTGATCACCAACCGTTGCATACAATTGCCAAACGAATGGTAAATAAGGCTTATTCACAGTTGCCTGTCTATGATGCTTCGCACCGTTTTGTGGGTATGCTATCAACAGACTCTATGATTCGATATGCGGTTGCCAATGAGTTTTGCTTGGATGATGAGACCATTACAGTTAAAGACGTCTTGCCGTATGGTAAGGATACTCAGCGAGTTGCATTTATGGATCCTGAGCGCTCACTGATTGAAGTTGTGAATCTGTTTGAAGCGATGATACTCAAAGGTCAGAAGTTGCATCTGATATTAATTACGAAAGAGGCAAAAAAGGATCATCTACCTTTAGGGGTTATTACAACCCATGAACTGCCTGAGATATATGAAGAGATTACAGAATGAAATGGAGAGAAACGATGGGAAATATTGAATTGAAGACATGGAATGATTTTACTTTTTTAGGAAATATGAAAAGCAATCCGAGCGGTAGTGCCTATGCATATGTTCGTTCAACCGTAGATCTTGCCAAAGATGGATACAGTCATAATATTTTTGTTAAAACACAAGAGAAGGACTTTCAATTAACAGGGTTCAATAAAGAGTCCAGTTATATCTGGTTGGATGATGAAACAATTCTTTTTACCTCCTCACGAGATAAGGAAGAAAATGCATTGCCATCCACGGATTTCTTCGAAATATCAGTCCATGGAGGAGAAGGAGTCAAGAGATTTAGCCTACCGCTGTTTGTAACAAGAATTGATATACTTGAAGGCGGAAAATTCTTGATTAGTGCTATCAGTGATGTTTCACATCCAAATGCCCATGCATATGATGATGGTAAACGTGGTGAAGTTGCTAAGAGTATCAAAGAAATGTCGTTTGTGGAAGAGTTGCATGAAATACCATTTGTAAGCAACGGTTCAGGTAGCTCGGATTCTAAGAGAAATCGACTGTATTTATTTGAAGAATCAAGTAAGAAGCTAACACCACTCACATCTGCTCATTTTCAGGTGATGTCCATTGAAGTTTCTGAGGACAAGCAGCAGATCTTTTATACAGGAGTGATGTTTAAAGATGTAGCAAAACTTTACAATCATGTGTATAAATTGGATGTAAATTCGCTGAGAAGCACAAAACTGACTAAAGGAAATAAGATGCGTTATGGGGCAATAAAACTACTTGAAGGCAAGTTGGTTGTAATGGCCAATGATGGAAAGCGTATTGGGCTCAATCAGAATTCCGATGTTTATCTGTTGGATGTTAATAGTGGGAATCTTGAGCTTTGGTTTAAGAATGATCGATCCTTCTACAATTCGGTTGGCTCTGATGTTCGTTTACTCGGTAGTTCAACCATGCAGGTGTATGGTGATACCTTGTACTGTGTGATTACAACCTGCTATCACAATCAGTTGTTAGCCTTAAGGTTACATCAAGAACCTGAGGTTGTTTTGAGCGCTGGAAGCATCGATGGTATGGCGCAATTGGATGGTAAGTTACATTTGATTGCTTTAGAAGATCAAAAGCTGCAGGAAATATATGAAGTAAATGAACGAAAACTGATTCAGTTGACGAAGTTGAACGAAG
>DOKQ01000127.1 GCA_003510215.1 Erysipelotrichaceae bacterium | reverse complement strand
GCGGAAATCAATATGATTATCCATTCCAATGGAGGTGAGATTATGTTGTCTCTATCTGCTGATGGGAAGTGTGAGTTAACATTCAAGGATTGTGGACCTGGAATTGAAGATTTGGAAAAAGCGATGACACCGGGTTGGTCTACAGCTAAAGATCGGGCACGTGAGTTTGGATTTGGCGCAGGGATGGGCTTGCCGAATATCAAACGGGTAAGTGACGAATTTTCTATTCAATCCTCATTTGAAGGGACAACCCTTGTGTTGGGGTTTACAGTATTATGAGTGTTATATCCTACACACTTGAGAAGTGTCAAAAATGTATGGCGTGCATTCGTGTTTGCCCGACTGAAGCCATTTCCATGGTTGCGCAGCGAATCGTCATCAATAAGGAAAAATGCATTAATTGCGGACTTTGTCTTGATGCGTGTGTGCACCAGGGTCTTTTGGCTAAGGGAAGTACACTGGAAGATTTAAGTCAGTACGAAAAGACGATTGCTCTTGTGCCACCTGCAGTATTTGGTGAGTGCAGAACAGCGAAAGAAATCAATCAGCTCATGCATACATTTAAAATCATGGGATTTGATGAAGTGGTTGAGCTTAGCGAGTATGAAGGTGCAGTGTACAATCATATTCAGCAGTATCATCAGGAGAACCCTGGTGGCTATCTTATTTCTTCGTTTTGCCCAGTGATTAACAAACTGATTGAAATGAAGTATCCGATGTTGTTATCAAATATGATTCCGTATGAACTTTCAGCGGAAATTGCGGCTAAGCGTATTCGACAACAATATCCAGATCACAAAGTCGGAATCTTTCTGCTTTGTGAGTGTATTTCCAAACTGCCGATTGGGAAATATCCCTATGGGAACATGCATACTCAGATTGACCATTGCGTTTCGCTGGTGGATTTATTCCCAAGAATCGCTAAAATTCGTGATGAACATGAGTTGGTAACCGAAGTTTGCAAGGAAGGCCTTGCCAATATCAGCAGTGAGCTTTTTGTTCAGGATCAACTCACGTCTTCCACCATTGTGGCGGATAGCTTAAAGAAATGTATGCTTGTCTTGGATTTAGCTGAATTTGGACAATTAAAAGGTGATCATCTGCTTTGGTTATCCAATTGCATTAACGGATGTGTTGGTGGCAATCTACTTTGGGGTAATCCATTTGAAGCCGCTATTCATACGCGCAATCACCACCAAAATGGTAAAAAATGCTCACTTACTCTTGATCGGGAGGAAATTATTCAGCAGACCGTATTATTCAATCGTGCCAGTGTCAAATCATTGAAAGAACGTTTGGCTGAGTTTTCGAAGATCAATACTCAGTTGGAAAAATTGCCGGGTTATGACTGTGGTGCGTGTGGGTTTCCTTCATGCCGGGTGATGGCTGAAGAAATCGTATCAAATCGTAAGAGTTTAAAGGATTGCCGTATCTTGGCCAGTTGGGAGGAATTCGATGAATAGTCAGATCTTGGTTGATAAATTAGGATTTATTCAACGCACAGCCTTAGGTAAAACGGTTGAAATCGAAGGTGTTTACATTGGTGATTTACTTAGTTGGGTGATGGGTCATGCTCAAAGCAATCAAGCATGGATGACGATGCTTGGACATCCAAACATTGTGGCTGTTAGTTTGCTTCGTGAGCTTGCATGTATCATTGTTGTTGAAGATGCACCGATTGCAGATGCTACGATTGAAAAAGCAGATGAAGAAGAATTTATCATCTTTTCTACCTCGTTGACTTCATATGAAGCTGCTAAACTAATCGCCACCTTGCAGGTGTAATATGTGGGTGGATTTGCACATTCATTCTGCACTTTCACCTTGTGCCAATGATGATATGACACCAAATAATATCGTCAATATGTCCATCATTAAAGGGTTGGATTTGATTTGTGTCTGCGATCATAACAGTGCAAGGAATCAGCGAGCAATAGCTGAGGTTGCCAGGAAATTGAATGTGAATGTGATTTTTGGTATTGAAGTGTGCAGCAGTGAGGAAGTTCATCTATGTACTTATTTTCAAAACATTGAAGATGTTGAGGCAATGGGTTTATGGGTTGAATCCAAATGGTTGGACATCAAAAATAATGTTGACTTCTTTGGGCATCAATGGGTATTTAACTCACAGGATGAAGTCATCGATGAGTTGCCTATCAGTTTATCTTTTGCCATAACGGCCACGATTGAAGAAATCGTTGACAAAACTCACGAATATCATGGCAAATGCGTCTATGCACATGCGATGAACAAGAGTCATGGTGTATTGCGCCAGCTGGGATTATTTCCACAGGACGTTGACATTGATGGGATTGAGAGTCGGAATTTTGATGATGAATGTGCGATGAAAGAAAAATATCCACAGTTGCGTGACAAATTATGGTTGCGTAGCTCGGATGCTCATCAACTTTTGGATATATTAGAGCAGGACGTATGGATACATAATAATAAATGGAAGAAATTTTGGGGTGATGAGATATGATGCAGGAATTATCCATGCATGTGGTAGATATTGTAGCTAACTCAATCAAGGCAGAAGCCACAGAAATCGCGGTCACCATCATTGAAAGTGAAGTCGATGATAAGCGCGGTTTTAAGGTAGTAGATAATGGAATTGGGATCAAAGCGGATATGCTTGATAAAGTCCTGGATCCATTTTATACAACCCGTACGACACGTCGATTTGGTCTTGGTCTACCACTGTTAAAAATGACATGTACAATGTGTGATGGTGAGTTTATCGCTTCGTCCATCCCATGGGAAAAAACAGAAATTGAAGCGTATTGTAAGCGAAGTCACTTAGATACACCTGGATGGGGTCAAATGGCAGCCATGTGGATGGAATGCTTTAGTGCATTCCGTGGTGGTCGTTTACTATTTACATTTGAGTTTGATTCTAAAGATGTTGTTATGGACTCTGAAGAAATCAAGCAAGCTCTTGGTGATGAAGAGCTGTGTTACGAACCGTCAGTATTGATTCAGCTACGAGACATGCTTGCGAATCAGCTGCGAGAATACATAAGGGAGGAAACCTATGAAATCATTAAGTGATTTACAAAAAATCCGTGATGAAGCTAAAAAACGGGTGAGTATGCGTGAAGGAAATCAGAATTATCGTGTGGTTGTCGGTATGGCTACATGTGGCATTGCCGCAGGAGCACGACCAGTATTAAATGCATTTGTTGAGGAAGTTGCTAAAAACAATTATTCCGCCAGTGTTACTCAAACCGGATGTATCGGTATGTGTACACTTGAGCCGATTGTTGAAATTTTTGATCTGGAAGGAAAGAAGACAACGTATGTACTTGTAGATCCAAGAAAAGCAATTGAAATTTGTGAAGAACATTTAGGCAAAGGAAAAGTAAAAAACGAGTATTCCGTTGCATCACTTGAGGCTAAGCGATAATGGAACGCGTTCATGTTTTAGTCTGTGCAGGAACTGGTTGTACGTCTTCACAATCAGATGTTATTGTTGAGAAACTGAACAGTTACGTGCGTCAGTTTGATTTGGATGAGGAAGTCAAGGTAATTAAAACCGGATGCTTTGGACTTTGTCAAAAAGGACCGATTATTGCGATTCATCCGGATAAAGTTTTCTATTGTCATGTAACACCTGCAGATGTTGAAGAGATTGTGGTTGAACATTTGTATAAGGGTCGCCCAGTCAAACGTCTGGAACTGACAGATATCGATGAAGAAACCAAGGAAAAAATCTTTGATATCGATCAGATTCGATTTTATGCTAAGCAAATGCGCATTGCTCTTCGCAATTGTGGTGTCATCAATCCGGAAGATATTACCGAGTATATCGCTCAGGATGGTTATCATGCATTAGGTAAAGTTCTTGAAAGCATGACTCCTCAGCAGGTCATTGACATTATCAAAGCCAGTGGACTTCGTGGCCGTGGTGGCGGAGGATTTCCTACAGGTGTAAAGTGGCAATTTGCCGCAAATCAACCTAAGGGGCAGAAATACATTATCTGTAATGCGGATGAAGGAGATCCAGGTGCGTTTATGGATCGCTCCATTCTTGAAGGTGATCCACACTCCATAATTGAGGCGATGGCAATTGCCGGTTATGCGATTGGTGCTAATCATGGATATGTGTATATCCGTGCTGAGTATCCAATTGCGGTTGAACGTTTGAACATTGCTCTTGATCAGGCAAAGGAATACGGTCTGATTGGAAAAAACATTTTTGAGTCAGGTTTCGATTTCGATGTTGAAATTCGTTTAGGTGCCGGAGCCTTTGTATGTGGTGAGGAAACAGCACTGATTGCATCCATTGAAGGTAAACGGGGCATGCCAATGCCAAAGCCTCCGTTTCCGGCGGTAAGCGGGGTTTGGGGTAAACCAACGATTATCAATAACGTGGAAACACTTGCTAATGTACCTATTATCATAAATAAGGGTTCTGACTGGTTTGCTTCCATTGGGACCGAGCGTTCCAAGGGAACCAAAGTATTTGCCCTTGGTGGCAAGATTGCCAATACCGGTCTGGTTGAAATTCCAATGGGCACAACCCTGCGTGAAGTCATCTATGAAATCGGTGGTGGATGTCCGGATAATAAAAATTTTAAAGCGGTTCAGACGGGAGGTCCTTCGGGTGGTTGTTTAACTGAGGAAAACCTGGATACACCAATTGATTTCGATAATCTGGTTGAACTGGGCTCGATGATGGGTTCTGGTGGAATGATTGTGTTGGATGAAGATAACTGTATGGTGGACGTCGCACGTTTCTATATGGAGTTTATCGTTGAAGAGTCCTGTGGGAAATGTTCCCCATGTCGCATTGGTACCAAGCGGTTACTGGAAATGCTTGCAGATGTCTGCGAAGGTCGTGGCACCTTGCATACATTGCATGAGCTTGAAGAACTGTCCTATAAGATTGGTCAGACCTCTCTTTGTGGCTTAGGGCAAACAGCCCCAAATCCGGTACTGTCAACGTTACGTTTATTTAGAGATGAGTATCTAGCCCATGTGGTGAAGAAAAAATGTCCAGCAGGTGTGTGTAAATCATTGTTGACATATTCAATTCTTGCGGATAAGTGTCGCAAATGTTCCTTGTGTGCTAAGGCCTGCCCTACGGGTGCCATAAGCGGTATACCTGGTCAGACACCTTATGTGATTGATCCGAATAAATGCATCAAGTGCGGTGCATGTATGACAGCCTGTCGCTTTAGCGCTGTTGTTCGTTCGTAGGAGGTTAAGTTATGATTAATGTAAAAATAAACAATATTCAGGTTAGTGTTGATGAAAAGTCTACGGTTCTTGATGCGGCCAAAAAAGCAGGCGTCAATATTCCCACATTATGTTATTTGAAGGATTGCACTGAAACTGGTGCTTGTCGTGTCTGTACGGTTGAAGTTAAAGGTTCAAGAACGCTGGGTGCTGCCTGTGTCTATCCTGTTAGTGAAGGCATGGAAGTATTGACTCATTCCCAAAAAGCAATTGAAGCACGTCGAAATACGCTGAGTCTGATTTTGTCAAATCACTCAAAAGACTGTCTGGCCTGTGTACGAAATCAGAACTGTGAACTTCAGACACTGACGGATCAGTTAGGGATTCGTGATGTCCGTTATGAAGGCGACCGCACCTCAATTACATTTGACGAAATCGCTCATGGAATTATGAGAGATACATCTAAATGTATTCTGTGCGGACGTTGTGTCAATACGTGCAAAAAGGTTCAGGGCCTTGGGATTCTGGATTTTATGGAACGTGGGTTCAAAACGAAAGTGGGACCAGTTCAAGATCGCAGTTTTGCGGATGTTAACTGTATGCAATGCGGGCAATGCATCAATGTATGTCCAGTCGGTGCATTAAGTGAAAAAGAAGAAATACATGATGTGATTGATTCGTTGAATAATCCAAAAAAACATGTGGTTGTTCAAACGGCACCAGCGATTCGTGCTTCTTTAGGTGAAGAGTTCGGTATGCCCATTGGAAGTCGGGTAACAGGCAAAATGGTTGCGGCATTACGCCGTATTGGTTTTGACCGTATTTATGATACCAACTACGCTGCAGATTTGACCATCATGGAAGAAGGCACGGAGTTCATTCATCGTTTCACACAAAAAGGAACGTTGCCGATGATTACTTCCTGTTCACCAGGTTGGGTCCGTTACATTGAGTTTGAATATCCTGATTTGCTGGATCATTTAAGTACATGTAAGTCTCCGCATATGATGTTTGGGGCCATCTTGAAATCCTACTATGCTCAACAAAAAGGTATCGATCCAAAGGATATGGTTGTGGTTTCAATTATGCCATGTACTGCGAAAAAAGAAGAAAAAGAGCGTAAAGAAATGATTAAGAATGGAATGAAGGATGTTGATCATGTTCTTACGACCCGTGAACTTGGAAAACTGATTAAACTGTTTGGCATTGACTTTGTTGATTTACCGGATGAGGAGTTTGATCAGGATATGTTCGGTGAATACACAGGCGCTGGAGCCATCTTTGGTGTGACCGGTGGTGTTATGGAAGCTGCACTTCGTACCGTATACGAGAAACTGACCAATAAAGAACTCGATGACGTAAAGTTTGAAGCTGTAAGAGGTATTCATGGGTTGAAGGAAGCAACCATCAGAATCAATGATATTGATGTGAATGTGGCAGTTGCGCATAGTATGAGCATTGCCAAGCCGATTCTTGAAGATATTCGAACGAAGAAATCCAAGTATCATTTCATTGAAATCATGGGATGCCCTGGAGGATGTATTAATGGCGGAGGTCAATCAATTGTTAATGCGAATATCCGCAATAAATTCCCGAATAATGAGTGGTTAAAGCTTCGTGCTAAAGCGATTTATGCTGAAGATGAAGCGATGCCGACTCGTCAGTCTCATAAGAATACGCAAATTCAGGCTTTATATGAGAATTTCCTCAAGGAACCTTGCGGACATATTTCTCATCGTTTATTGCATACTCATTATGTAGCTCGTCGCAGATTTAAGTAAATGAATCAACCCCATCGCTTTTGGATGGGGTTTTTCATTGTTTGTCATTAAATTTGTCAATGACAAATGCATTTTGCATACATTCAGTTTCAATAAATCTTGATACAATGAGTGAAAGGGGTGATCGTTATGAGTCTGCCAAAGATACTTGTTGCACCGGAACCAATGGAAAAGGTAAATCGACCCGATTTTTTCAAACCAGCGACAATCGAGAAGAAGTCTGAGCCGATTGTTGAGGAGACACTTTTTAGCTGGGTCAAGACGATGATTGTTTCCGTCAGAAAAGTGATTCCAGGTGCACTAAAAAAGCTGATGATACCATTAGCTTTGATTGCAGTGGTCAACGTCGTATTATGGCCACTACAGACATGGAAATTACCATCTTCAATCTCAAATGTTGTTATGTTCTTCATTTTTATTACAGCTACCTATAATAATTTTATACCGAAGACGATTTTCTGGGTCATTGTGTTTACATTCGGTAAACGTCTTTTCCATCGATTCCGCAAGCAGGGAATCAAAGCCTTCGATCCACTCAAACAGGTTGTTCCACAACTGCTATCTTCGTATCATCAGTTAAAGCAACGTGCCAACACATATCTTTTACTGGGTATTGGGTTTGGACTTATGATTGCCAACTATTTTGCCAGTTATAGCCGATTTCCAGGAGCTAGAAACAAGTTTGACAAGTACTTCGTTGCGCTGCTTGTAGCCTTTACGGTTACGTATCTTTTGGGCGAAAG
>DOKQ01000155.1 GCA_003510215.1 Erysipelotrichaceae bacterium | reverse complement strand
CATCATAGCGGCAGCTATTGGCAATATTGTTAAAGCAATTCTGCTTTGGAGGCAGAGCGATGAGACGAAATAAACTGTGGTTAGCCTTTTCGATGATCCTGTGGGGTCTTGTGCTTGTTGGGTCCATTGTGATCTATCAGGGATTAAAGGATAATACCCTACACTGGCCAAGTATCAGTTTAAATCCTACCAACTTTGATGTTGAGGTTCAAACAGGCACTTCAGAAGCTCTTTCACGGATTTCCATTGATTGGATTGTGGGAAATGTGACAGTAATTGGTGAAAATCGTACGAATATTGAGTGGAAGGAAATGGCGAGTGGTACGTTAAGTGAAGGTCAAAAAGCAACATTCAATATTTCCGGTGATACGCTAAACATTCGTTCCAATATCCGCAGTTCATTTCAGTTTCTATTCCGTCGTTCGGTTTCTTCTGAGCTGATTCTCAAAGTTCCTGAAGAGATGCTTGATTCACTAAAAATTGAATCCACTTCCGGGAAAGTATCGATTGCCTATGTTTCATCAAAGAAGATGGATTTGCTTGCAACCTCAGGGAGTGTGCTCATCAATCATTCAGTCTTTGAAGAAGCAAAGTTGAAAATGACCAGTGGCAAGATGGATGTGGATAACACCATGATTCATGAGGCTGTTGTGGAAATGACGTCGGGTAAAGTGACGATGAAAGCAGAAGTGTTACAATCACTTGACTTTCAAATGACCAGTGGTGTCAGTGAAGTGCATTTGCTTGATCCGAATCTTTCACAACTTGAGGTAAGAATGACTTCAGGAAAAATGGAGTTCTATCTTCCTGAAGCTGCGGATTTTCAGTTGATCACTTCCAAAACATCCGGATCGATTCGTGTTTCGGAGGATATTGTGGAAGATGGATCGTTGTATTGGACGAAAAATAAAGCGAACACCTACCGTCTGGATATGACGAGCGGAAGTTTCACCTTACGTTTGCAACCTTAAGGCACATTGTGTGCCTTTTTTTAAGCAAAATTTACAGAATATGGTATAATAGGCAAAGAAATGTGGTGAATCTATGAAGTTAAGAGATGTTTTGGTTATATCTGCCATTGTTCTACTTGATTTAATAACAAAACAAATCGTCGCATCCAACATGCGACTCTATCAGAGTATCGAGGTAATTCAGGGATTTTTTAGAATTACGTATGCGACCAATACGGGAGCTGCCTGGGGTATGTTATCCGGGCAAATGGTCTTTTTCTATATTATCACTGTCATCGCACTTGTGGTAATGGTGAGTTTATTGATGAAGACACAAAATGATGATTTGTTTCAACGTGCTGCCTTATGGCTGTTACTGGCAGGAACATTAGGGAATTTCTATGATCGTGTTGTCTTTCAATATGTCAGAGATTTTCTCGATTTTACGATTTTCGGGTATGACTTTCCCATTTTTAACGTGGCTGATATCTCATTAACACTGGGTGTGGGTGTCATTCTGCTAGAGACACTACTTAGTGCAAGGAGACAAAAACATGGAAACATATGATTTTTTTATTCAGGAAGAAGGAGTTAAATCTCGGATTGATCAATATCTGGCAACTCAATTGCCTTTTTCCCGTTCTCGGATTCAAAAACTGATTGAAGAAGGATATATTCTTCTCGATGATGAAGAGACAAAGAGCAATACAAAATTGAAATCTGGGGATGAGATTGTGGTGGAGGTTCCGGAAGCTGAAGAAATCGAACTTCGTCCGGTAGATATTCCATTGGATATCGTCTTTGAAGACTCAGATATAATCGTAATCAATAAACCGAAGGGCATGGTGGTTCATCCGGGTGCCGGACATCATGATGTGACCCTTGTGGAAGGCATCCTCTTTCATTGCAAGGATCTTTCAGGAATTAACGGAGCTTTGCGTCCTGGGATCGTCCATCGGATTGACAAGGATACCAGCGGGTTATTGGTGATTGCTAAAAACGATATTGCTCATCAGCACTTATCTGCACAGCTCGTGGATAAGTCGATGGGTCGAAAATATGAAGCCATGGTTCATGGCATCATTGAACATGAGGTTGCAACGATTGATGCACCGATTGGTCGTGATCCCAAGGATCGTCAGAAAATGACCGTGACTGATGTGAATGCACGTCATGCAGTCACGCATTTTCAGGTGATTAAGCGTTACAGAGAGTTTACTCATGTCATCTGCGAACTTGAAACGGGAAGAACCCATCAGATTCGTGCTCATATGCAATACATCGGTTTCCCGATCGTGGGTGATCCTAAGTATTCATTGCGCAATACTCCGGATACCCAGGGTCAGTTACTTCATGCGTATGAGTTAACACTGATTCATCCGAAAACCCATCAGCGAATGACATTTACCGCAGCTCGTCCTGCGATCTTCGATGCATTTATCGAAGAGTGTGAAAGAAGGAGTGAGTGATTTGTCTGCACCACAAGATGCCGTATTATTACAATTAGCTTATTACTTTGTGTCGAAATATCAGTATCGATTTGTTTCGACTGCGAAAAATCAGGATGAAGTTTGGTTGTCAAATCCATTACATCCAACATATCCGATTATTCGTATCAGTAATAACACCTTAAGTTCAACCTATTTTGATAAAGAGCGAATCAAACTGATTTATCAGGCGATTTCCAGTCATATCTCTACCGAGGCAAAACTGCTGGACATCCATACCTACGATGAACCTTTGCAGGAAGCGGATGAGGATTTCATTCAGGCAATCGTCCACCCGAATCAAGAGGTGATTGAAGAGCTTGAAGAAACGTTCAATGACATTAAGGAAGCTGTTTTGCCTGTGAAAAATCCTCAGACGGATTATCAGCGCATGGTTTCACGCATTAATGAGTTGCATCAGTCAGGGGCCAAAAAAATGCGCCAATTATCAAGAAAAGATATGCCATGGATCTCAATTCTCTTCGGGGCTTTGACTATGGGAATTTTCTTAGCCATTACGATGTTAAATCTGCGTTTTGGAAATACCCTTGGAGAACCTAATGAGACGAGTGTTGGACTCGCCATTCTCTTTGGGGCACATTACAAAGCATTTGTTCTTGCAAATCATGAGTACTGGCGTTTTCTAACAGCCGGATTCGTACATATTGATTTCTTTCATATTCTGATTAACTCCATTGCACTCATGAATCTTGGATTTATTACGGAAAAGATTTTCGGTAAAGTTCGATTTTCACTGATTTTATTTGGATCCATCATTATGGGCACCTGGTTTGTCTTTGTGGCTCAGGGGAATGGTGTTACTTTAGGTTCTTCCGCTGGACTTTATGGTTTGATGGGTGCGCTTTTGGTTTATACCTTCGAAACGGGATCCATTCGTCAACCGATTGTACGTTCCCAGTTTACCCGTATTCTGATGATTAACCTATTCATTTCCTTTTTACCGGGAATCAGCCTGTTTGGTCACTTGGGTGGTTTTGTGGGGGGCATTCTGCTGGCCATTCTTCTGTCGAAAAATGACAAGTGGAAAACACTTCGCACCAATACCATCATTTCGCTGATCGGTCTGATTGCGGTTTTGGGTATATACACAGCTCAACCAAAGGATCTCGACCGACTCTACCTTGGAACGGATCAAATGGTCATAACGATGGTTCGGGAGTTGGGCTTTGAAGGATATGCCAATCAGTTGCAGGCGAGTTTGAATAAATTCTATGGAGGTCAATGATGAAACGAGAACATGTGTTGTCATGGGACGAATATTTTATGGGTCTGGCCCATCTTTCTGCCCTTCGCTCAAAAGATCCGAGCACTCAGGTGGGTGCCTGTATTGTGGACGAAGATAAGAAGGTTGTGGGAATTGGTTATAATGGTTTTCCTACAGGAATCAGCGATGATGATTTCCCATGGGAAAAACATGATCAGTACCAGCATTCCAAATATGCGTATGTTGTTCATGCGGAGCTAAATGCAATCTTGAACTCGACCAAGAAATTGAGTGGATGCAGTATCTATGTTTCTTTATTTCCGTGCAATGAGTGCGCTAAGGCGATTATTCAAAGTGGCATTCGCCGATTGGTTTATGAAGATGATAAATATGCTGCCACTGAGAGTGTCATTGCTTCAAAACGTATGCTTGCGGCTGCGGGTGTGAGTATGCAGCGGTTACCTCAGAAAATTAAGCTTTTCTTAACGAAAGAAGAAAACGAGGCATGAAGATATTCGTGCCTTTTGATTGTGTATAGATATGTGTTATATGAAAATTAAAAAAATACTCTCCATGAGTGTTGTGTTACTAGCGCTCTTTCTTCTCACCGTGGAAATGAGTGGTGTGATGCCACTGGTTCCGGTGATTGCCTCGATGTATCAGGTAGACCCTACGTATGTGGTGTATTACAATCTTGGTCATGCATTCTTTGGAATGGCTGCTCCGTTTGTCGGGTATCAGGCTGATCGTTTTGGGGTCAAACGCATGATTGTGATAAGCATGATCCTATTTACCGTAGGCTCTTTGGTGATTTTATGGGGAAGAACCCTGTTGTTTTATGTGCTTGGTCGGGCGATGATCGGTCTAAGTTTTTATACCATGATGGGAATCAGTCAGACGTATCTGTCGTCTATGGTGTCACGACGCTATCAGGCGTTTGTCAGTGGATTTCACCGGTTAGTCTTTGCCAGTGCCATACTCAGTTCACCCATGATAGGTAATTTTCTGGTAACTACCGGTGGGTTCTTATCGTTCTATCGCTTTTTAGCGATGGGCGGATCCGTTTTGGTCGTGATGTTAGGATTTGTTTCCTCTATTCAAGTGTCATC
>DOKQ01000086.1 GCA_003510215.1 Erysipelotrichaceae bacterium | reverse complement strand
ACACTCATATTTAATGATGGATCGAGTATCTTTAACCCTTCTTTTAATACAAAGATGGATAACAAGCCTGTTAACGCTGGAATGCCTCGATCTTTTGTATGAGTCATTCCCATGGCAATACCTACAGCCAGAATAACATCCATATTTCCAAAAATGGTACCTGCAGCCTGGAATACTGGAATATTCAGCATATCCCCTGCAGTAAGTCGAATTAAAATTCCTGCCATAGGCATAGCCACGATAGGAACTAACATTGATCTGCCTAATCGTTGAAAATAGTTTTTCATATTTCTTTCTCCTCTTTTATTTGAACAATCTACCTCGTTATATGTCATCTTCCAAAATTATATACTCGATATCAGTTAAACTCACCTCATTTCTATTCGATTGACTTCCAAAATAGATTGAACGAATCCAATAAACACTAAATCTGATCAAATGTCGTTAATATATAGGTATCTTTGTCCGCAAAGAATTCATTCAGTTTGCTTGAACAAAGAAAGTCAAGTTCTTCTAATCTAGGATAAACAAATGAAGAAGATTTTAATAAGTGTGAATCTATGTATGCTGGATGGCACATGATCTCAACTGAGCTTTTTCCCTTAACCGTTTCTTCAAAATGCTGATTTTCAAACATTTCTTCACTCAATTCTCCCGCAAAGATATCCGTCGTCACAACACCATTCAAAATCACTTTGTGTTGAAAGTTATTTCTTACTGGCAATTGATATTCACGGGCAAGTTTTAGGAATACTTCGTAATTGTTACCAAAGGAATGGATATGGTGATGACTATCCAAATGAGTTGGAGTCAGTCCACACTCAAGAAATCTCTCTATTTGTGCTTTCCATTCTCTATAAAGTTCATCATGATTTATCGTGAAATCTGAATTTTCATAGTAACTCAGTGGATTAAAGTTACCCTGAAGATCGATTAAACTATGTACATTTTCCAAAAGTGGTTTACCATGAGTTAGAACCAGATGAATTCCCACACCAAGCTTAGGGTTTTGATTCGCTAATTGCACTGCATGATTGAATCCAGGTGTATTTGTCATGCATGTAGTTGAGGTTAATACTCCTTGTTTAAATGCATGAATAATCCCATAATTAACTCCATTGGAATAACCAAAGTCATCCGCATTTATCACAACTTTAATCATTGCAAACCCTCAAGTACCCACTTACCCCAGTAATCTTCGTTCGCTTCAGCCATCTCAAGCAAGATTTTCTTTGCAAGTTCTGTATCTATAACAGTTCTATTTAGTACCAGTGCCTGAAGTAATTTACGAGGATTTTTTTCAAAATAAGCATCCACAACCAATGCTTCATATGCATACTGATTTTCCATCAAACCCTTATAAAATGTTGGTATCGCTTTTAGCGCATACGGCTTAACTCCAAATGATGTGAGTTCAGCAGTTACTTCAACCATTGCTTCAGAACTGATATTTGGAATAATCCCATTGTTTTTGGTTATAACAATATATCTTTTATTTAGATTGTACGCTAGTGACGCTGCTGCTTTAACCATATACTGACCATGTACATCAGCTTCAACATGCAATCCTGTCAGGTTTCCCTGTTGGATTATTTGATTTGCAAGACTAAATACCTCTTGCTCACGGTGATCAATCACATACTCTGAACGAACGTAATTAACATCAAGCTTTTTTACAATGCTGTTTGGATACAAGTAGTATTGCAGATATGTGTTTGGAATGTAATCAGGGTAATCTTCAAGCATGGTTCTTACTTGTGAGAAAGTCTGTCTCCATGAATCATCTGTCGAAATAAGTGTATCCTCAGGAAGAATTCCATCATAAAGAATCACCTTCTTAACCGCTTCCGTTAAGTCATTTCCCTGAATATCTGTGATTTTTGTAAACCAACCAAAATGATTTAATCCAAAGTATTCTGCTTCAATATCCCATACACTGCGATTGACTGTTTTTGCTAAACTCATCATAATCGCAATCGGCATGTCGCAAATATTTAGAATTCTATCATCATCTGGAAACTGACGTTTCAGAGCTTCCGCTACTATGGCTGCTGGATTTGTGTAGTTTAGAATCCAAGCGTCCTTACTATACTTTCGAATATCATTAACAATATCAATCATATCCGGAATAGACCTCAGTCCATATGCCATACCACCTGGTCCACATGTTTCCTGCCCTACTACATGATGCTTCAAAGGAATTTTCTCATCAGAAACCCTCATCTTTAACCCACCTGTTCGAATTTGAATGAATACAAAGTCAACGTCCTTGTATGCAACCTCTTTGTTTGTTGTCCATGTAAAGGAACTGAGCTCAGGATACCTTTCATGAATCAAAATTTCTGTTGCTTTAGCAATCGTTTCCTGTCTTAACTCATCCGTATCATAAAAAGTTATTGAATCAAGCGGGAAGATTTCCTTCTCCTCGATTAAACTCAAGATCATACCTAATGTATACGTACTACCAGCACCTACTATACATAGTTTTTGTCTCTTCATGTTTACCTCCTGTATTTTTCTGTATCTTTATGTATTTGATTATAATACATGTAAACGCTTATATCAATGTTTTTTTTGCGTTTTTTTATCAAATATATGTATTTAGAATAAATACCATAATACAGATATAGACAATTTGTGAAATTAACCTATAATGAACATAGGGAGGTATTCTATGGAGCAAAAATCACCTTTGTACAATAGTGTTGCAAAAAAAATTGAAGATTACATTCGAAATGAGAAGTTACGCCCTGATGATGCGTTACCATCTGAATTAAAAATGACAGAAATGTTTGGCGTTAGTAGAGTCACACTTAGAAAAGCCATTACAATTCTCGTTAACGAAAACATTCTTTATTCAGTTAAAGGGAGTGGAACATACGTTAAAAGCAGTAAAGTCGAGCGTCAAATGTACAAACATTCAAGTTTTAAAGAAGAAATGATTTCAAACAAAAAAACCTTTCATTCAAAGGTTGTTGAGTTTAGTATAGAGAATCCAACACATGAAGTAATGAACATACTAAAAATTAGCGAAGATGAGCTTGTTTATAAAGTTAAAAGATTAAGGTACGGTGATAATGAACTATTGCTACTGGAAGAAACTTTTATGCCAGTAGAACTATTCCCTGACTTGACATATCAAATCATGACACAATCCAAATATGACTATATTGAGAGTAAAGGACTTAGAATAAAAGAGAATTTTCAGGAAGTTCTTCCGATACTACCAGACAAAGAAGTTGCATCCCTTTTGGATGTAGATAAGCAAACACCTATCTTAATGTTAAAAATCTATTCCTTGCTTAGTGACGAAACAATTTTTGAATACTCAAAGATTTACTATCGAAGTGATCGTTATACATTCAGATTACACGCCATTCGCGAATAAGATTAAACCACCACAGATCAATGTCCGTGGTGGTTTTATAATTCATTCAGTAAATCTTAACCTGGAAATCCATAGGCTAATGCTCCTACAAGACTAAATACAAGGCAGACATAATAGAACGTTGGTACCTTCATCCGTATCATCATATATAAGACAAAGCCAATACTTATCGCAATCACAATTATGGATACAAAACCAAAACGAAACATCGAAAGATAGATGGCGATGTAGTACAGCGCTAATCCAACCGTCATTGCAGTTCCCTTAATGATACGATGAACTTTCAGTTTCATCACCCCTCCTAGAATAAACATGACAATGAAAGCAAATATCAACCTTAAGGAATCATAGCTCATTCCCTGTGGGTTATCACGATACAAAGTCAGTTCTACTAGAAGAGTAAAGCCAAAATACAGAAAGAATAAGAGAAAAAGCAATATGCCACTCAATAACAACACAACTAAAGAAGATAAGATAAATGATTTGCTCGATTGGTCTTTCATGTCAATCACCTCTTGTCCCGCCAAAAGCCCAATCAACACAACATCGAATCACTTCTACTACTAAGTTAATTATACACCTGAAATCCGAATATACAATGCGGTTCAAAAGAAATAGTTATGGACTGAATGTTCATTATGTTGAATTTTCCATTTTCATTAAATGTTGATAAAGAGTAAGTAACTCCTCTTGATTCTGAATGATTATATCAATGATTTTCGGATCAAATTCCTTGCCAGAAAGGTTTACTAAAATTTTAATGGTTTCTTCAAATGGTATAGCATCCTTATAGACTCGTTTACTCAATAGCGCATCCAATACATCGGCTACTGAGACGATACGTGCACTTAAAGGAATTTCCTCCCCTTTTAATCCTTTTGGATAACCACTACCATCCCATTTTTCATGATGATACGTCACGATGTGGATGGGCATATCAAATAATTGCTTCTTACCGTGTATGGCCATACTGAATGCGGCCTCATGAAGAACTGCAGATCCAAACTCCACATGCTTCTTCATATCCTCTCGTTGCTCATCTGAATATCTGCCTTTAAACAATAGGAGTTCATCAGATATGCCAACTTTACCAATGTCATGAATTGGAGCAAATGATTCCAAATCACGAATATATCCTGGTGTAATATATCCTTTATATTCATCTAACTCAAACAGTTTTTCAGCTATAAATCTTGAATATTTCTTCATTCTGTTTAAGTGATCACCAGTATCACTGTCTCTCGCTTCTGCTAGCTTGGCAATAGCACGAATACCACTGAACAAAACATCATCCACATAGATTTTCTGATAAAAAGATAAGCTGATACTATCGGCCAGTGTCGTTAAGAAATCAATATGTTCCTGAGTGTAACTATGAGGAACCGTGTTTGAAAAGAAAATAATACCAATAGGTAACTCATTGGCTACTAAAGGCAAGGCAATGGAAGAACGAATTCCTGATTGCAGTAACAACTGATTGTAAGGTGACATTGGTCTACCCGAAGTATGCTCTATTAGATCATGAATTACTCGAACTTTCTTTGATTTAACCACCGAATTCAAGGTAGTTTGATCAATGGCTTGTCGCAACCCGATCATCTTAGATGGAAGATTATCTAAATTTTTATCTGAAAGTGCATATCTAAGTTCAAGCATCTCATCATTGTCTGTAAGAATGGCAATACCGAGATGTTCAAACGGAATCAGTGGTTTGAAGTTATCGAAAATATAGATAAGATTTTCCTCAAAGGAAACATTTCGATTCAGCTGATTGATTAGATCAAGCACTTTATCAAGTCGAGAAAATCCAGCCTGAAATGACCCAAGCAAATCATCCACTTCATCTTTATTCATGATTGTCTCATTGTTTCGAAGTAAACCACGTTGTTTTAAGGAAATATATACAGCATTGATAGGTTCAATTACATAAACATAAAACTTTCTTAAGTTTAAAAGCAAATATATAACAATGGATATAAAACTTACCCCAGCAATCATTTCAAATAAAAGTAATGAGTTCTTCTTCTCAGTTCGAATCGTATCCGACAACTCATCCAACGCAAGAGCCAATTCGTAGTTTTCAAAATTCACTTCAAAAAGGGTTGTTTGAAAATCCTCCGTTAATTCAGTCTGCATGGACAAATAGATCATATCTGATGACGCCTGTGTCCATAGTTCCCATATATGATTGATGAGTAACTGATTTTTAGAGACAACTCGATTAACATCGATACTTCCCTGTGGTGTCAAAACAACTCCTGACATCATTTGTCGCAAAGATTGATCAAAACTAATTCTCCCCTGTTCAAGTGAGCGTGTCCTCTCTAAAATCAGAGATTTAAGATCAGGATTTTCAGATGTTTGCATCTGTTCCAAAAGCTGATATTTTACATTCGCATCTTTTACCATCTTGTGAATCATCACCGATTGTGAGGAAAGTGCATCGACCATCGATGTCATTTCACTGTGACTGGACGCAAAAAACCTTAAGTAAGTGACAACACTAATACTCAGTACAATTATGGTAAAAACGATTCGATTAATTTTCGATTTAATTTGCTTGGTAGGGACAGAGCTCATATTACACCTTTTCTAACACAACTATTATACACGAAATCGAAGAAATTACCGCTCATACGCAATATTCAAAACAAAAGTAACACGAGTCAAATCATGTTACTTCTTAAATCTATGATTGTAAAAGTCGAATAAGAACTATAATGACTTCAAATATTTTGGCTTAAGTACAACTATCGATGTATTTGGATCGGTAGGATAACTAAAACTATGGAAATTTAGATGCAAGACATGATTGCACATATTCAAAAATGGTTCTACCTGACCAATCACATCATAGCCAAACGTATCACTGCGAAAATGCATGGGAACAATGACTTTGGGGTCGATATCCTTTAAAACCTGATGAATCACATCGAGTTCTGCTGTATAATGTCCACCCACCGGCACAAAAATTAGATCTGCCTGATACATTTTCTGAATCTGATTTGACGTCGGTTGACATCCGATGTCACCAAGATGCACTATTTTAATCTCATCATTTACCAAAACATGAATGGTGTTCGGTCCCCGTTTTGCTCCCAATACATCATCATGATAACTGTGCAGTTCAATCACTTCAAACGGATTGACCACTCCGGTTGCAAAACGAACGGATTCTCTTGAATTATGATCACGATGCTCATGGGAGCAAAGCACCAAATGAGCTTCCTCACTTATTTCATCTAATCCAGGGACAGTCCCTGGTGCATAGGGATCCATTATAATCTGAAACCCTTTGTAATCAAGTTTGACACTTGAATGTCCAAGCCACGTGACTTTGATCATACCCTCAACCTCATTTCTTTATCTTAATCATACAATGCAAAACTCATTTTGTCACGGATGGTATCGATGATTCATCCGCAACACAACGAAATGAGCAGTTGGACGAAGAAGAGAGTCGATCAATGCCATTGCGAGCCGCAAGACGATATCGATGACAATAGGATTGATGACACAAAAATGACCCGCCTTTCGCCGCATAGCTTGCAACTCTACCCGAATGAAACTGTTGTATCTGCTCTTCGATGGATTGCTTTTTGATTTGATTGAGCGGAATTCTCGCAGCATTGCTACATAACTCCCAGACATTTCCAATCATTTGCTTTAACCCATATTCGTTTTCATAAAATGCATCTGCCGGTGCTACACCCAAGTAACCATCCAATTGTGTATTCTCATGTGGGAAACTTCCTTGCCAAATGTTGCAAAGGTGCAATCCATCTGGTTCAAGATCATTTCCCCAGGGATAGATTAGACTCTTTCTCCCACCACGGGCCGCAATCTCCCACTCGATTTCTGTGGGTAAACGTTTGTTAGCCCATGCGCAATAAGCCAATGCATCTTCCATAGTTACATGAACAACCGGATAATCCATCAAGTCTTTGTATGACCGTTTATCGCCATAGGGATACATCCAGTTTGCTCCCTTAACATCAATCCACCAACTTAAGCCAACAACAGTTTCTCCCACATAACCGTCTTCTAATAGTAAATGAAACACAAAGGAAGAGCCATAGCGCTGAGCAAAGGTGATATACCCTGTTTCATTAACAAATGTCTCAAACATTGCATTGGTCACAACTGTTTCATCCATGTAAAAACCATCCGTCTGAACATCAATTTCAGGACCTTCAAAATCACTTGGATATCCCGAAGATTCACCATTTCCTACCCGATAGACCCCATGAGGAACCCATTTCATCTTATTTACAGCAGAACCTTGATTACTCACATTATTAATCGAACCCCATGGATTCGTTTTTCGACTTCGCTTAACACCGCAACATTG
>DOKQ01000177.1 GCA_003510215.1 Erysipelotrichaceae bacterium | reverse complement strand
TTGAGCCCACTGATATCTGCATCTTCCATAAGTACAACGCGATGAAGCACATCCTCAATGGTACTAAACAGTGGCAACTGAAGATGCACATCATTGACAACAGCACCAGAAACATACACACTTATGGTTTCAGGTAGCATCAATTCCAATGGTGTATAAACACAACCGGATAATATTAAGCATAGGATGATGCACAATCGGTTCATAACACTCACCTCATCACCCTTATTTGACAAACTAAAAAGAATCCCTACGACTATTTGGACAAAAAAAATAACGGTTCCCCGTTATTTAATCTCCAGAATCTCCACTGTGTATGGTTCATCCACATTGACAGTGACTGTTTCCCCGGCACGGCGATCCATAACCGCCTGAGCCAACGGAGTCACATTGGACAGTTTTCCATTGATTGGATCAGCCTCAACTGAACCGACGATGGTAAATGTCTCTTTCTTATTGGTCTCATGATCAAGCATGGTAAAGGTTGTACCTAACCGAATAACTTTTTGACCACCCTTTTTCTCATCGATGATTTCAATGTTATTAAGCATGATTTCAAGCTCACGAATCCGTGATTCAATACGTGCCTGACGATCTCGAGCCGCATCATAGTCCGCATTCTCTGACAAGTCACCTTGCGCACGTGCGGCCTGTAAATCCTCAATGACTTCTTTTCTTACAACATGAATTAAGTGTTGTTGTTCTTTAATTAACTCATTTAAACCCTCTTGGGTAACTAAAACTTTTTCTTGTGCCATACTCATACTCCTTACTGCGTGCAATTATAGCATGTTTTCAGCAATGATGCTACTGATTTTTGTTGTGAGCAAATCGATTGCCACTTCGTTTTTACCACCTTCAGGAACAATGACATCCGCATAACGTTTGGTTGGTTCGATGAATTGTTCATGCATAACACGAACTGTACTTAGATACTGCGTGACAACAGAATCCAACGTACGTCCCCGGTCATTGACATCGCGTAACAGCCGGCGAATAAAACGGACATCTGCCGGTGTCTCAACGAAAATCTTTATATCCAACTGATTTCGAATGCGCTCATCCTCTAGAACAAACAGTCCTTCAAGCACGATGACATCACTCGGTGCTACGATTTCCGTTGAATCTGATCGGGTATGATTGATGAAATCATACAAAGGCTTCTCAATGGTCTTCCTTTCGGATAACTGAGCCAGATGGGATATTAAAAGATCATTGTCAAAAGCAAATGGATGATCATAATTCGTTTTTAATCTTTCCTCAAAGGGCATATGACTTTGGTCCGCATAATAATCATCCTGTCGGATAATATACACAGAACTGGTTGCTTCAAATGCTTTTTTTAAACGTCGTGCAATGGATGTTTTGCCTGAAGCACTCCCACCGGCAATTCCTATAATAACTGGTCTTTGCATACTATCTACCTCTTAAATATTTATCAACATTAGCCTGATGCTCCGCATAAGTGCGTGCATAATAAACGGTTCCGTCACCATAGACATCTGCCATAAAGAACAGATAATCACTTGTGGCTGGCTGAAGTGTGGCAATCAGTGCCTGCTCTCCAGGATTTAAAATTGGACCTGGAGTGAGTCCCTGATACTTGTATGTATTGTACAATGACTCGATGTTCGGATTAGATTCACAGGCGCGCCAATCGTCATATTCATAAAGTGCATAGCAAATGGTCACACTGGATTGAAGGGGCATATTGATGGCAAGACGGTTATAAAACACACTTGCGACCAATTTCATATCCTCAACTTTGGACGCTTCAAACTGAACGATGGAAGCTAAGGTGAAAATCTCATGAATGCTTCGATCACTTTGATCAAATAGCTGTTTATTCCGCTGATAGATTCGGTTGGTCTGATCAAGCAAACGCTTGGTTACCGCTTCTGGCGTGGTGTCCACAAAGAAATTGTACGTTTCAGGGAATAGATAACCTTCGAGTAGTACTTTAGCGGCTGGATGAAAAATTTCTTCCGTCAAAAATTCATAGGATTCAATCAGTGATCGAACATAATCTTCGTTGTTCCAAAGCGTCAATAATTCTTCTTCACTAACCGATGTCATATTTGAAAGTTTTAAAGCAAAATCCTTTGCCCAGCTACCTTCAATAAACGTAATGGAAACTTCATTACTGATGGTTTTCGTGGCATCATTGATCACTGTGAGAATCTCTTTAACATCCCATGAAGAATCAATAATAAAATTTCCGGCTTTAATATCCTGAAGTGATTGTAGACGTGCAACTACTTCCACAACAAAAGAAGAGCGGACTAGACCCTCTCCTTTTAATTGGGATGCAACTGATTTGACAGTTGAGCCACTGCTTACCGTAAACACATAGGTTTCACTTGTATCTGAAACTGGCTTTTGAAGTTGCTGATAACCAACAATCAAACCAGCAGTGCCTAGGATTCCGATAAGCAATACAAAAGCAATAAGTTTAGTGAACAGTTTCTTCATTGTCTTCTTCGTCGTTAACGTCGCTTACAAAGGCACCAAATACTTCTTCGACCATGGCCCATTCTTCTTCACTTTCAACTGGTGTCAAATTGCCCTCATCATCATAAATTGATGCAAATACTTCACCTGATTCATCGTTGGGATCAAAATATAAGACATATTTCTTATTTGTTTCATCGTTGTCAAATGTAAATAAGACTTCCATTTCGATTTCGTTGCCAGATTCGTCAATGACGAATAAATGATTTGATTCCATAATGAATCCTCCTTATCTTCGATCAAGATAACTCTGCAGAATACCGACAGCAGCTACCTGATCGATTACCTGCTTGCGCTTTTTCCGCGAAACATCCGCAGAAATAAGCATACGTTCTGCTGCGACCGTTGTCAGACGCTCATCCCACAAGGTGACTGTCACCTGCATGGCTTCTTCCAATAACTGTTTAAAGTCAATTGCCATCTGGCCACTTTCGCCAATATCACCATTCATATGGCGTGGTAAACCAAGAACAATATCATCAACAGCTTCCTGCTTTACAATAGCCACCACTTGATTAAGTGCACTTTCAAAGTCATTTTCCGCAAATCGCACGGTTGTGAGTGGACGTGCAAGCATGCCCAGTGGATCAGAAATAGCTATACCACAGGTCTTTCTTCCTAAATCAAGTCCAATTTTACGCTTCATTTTTCATCATCCAGATAATTACGGACAAGTTCTTCGATGATTTCATA
>DOKQ01000180.1 GCA_003510215.1 Erysipelotrichaceae bacterium | reverse complement strand
CATAATATTTTCAATCCGGCAGGTGTCGGTCGTGGTGTTATGTTAACCTCATTTGCTGGAGCAGTTGCGGCTGATGTGACTACGGGTCCAACACCGATTGCTTCGATTGCTCAAATGGGCTGGCTGATTACGGATAATAGCATTCTTGGCGGCTTCCTTGATCAGTTTGGTGGCCTTTGGGGACTGTTTACTGGATGGTATCCAGGTGCAATTGGTGAGACCAGTGCATTGTTGATTATTGTTGTCGGTGTAATTTTAGGAGTTCGTAAAGTTCTTGACTGGAAAGTACCTGTCTTCTATGTAGGTACAGTCTTTGTATTGGCGACGGTGATTGCTCTTGTGAGTGGTGCAGGACTTTGGTATCCAATGTATCATGTACTTGCGGGTGGTTTACTGTTTGGTGCTGTCTTTATGGCAACAGATCCAGTAACCAATCCAACATCAGCGTCCGGTCGGATTATCTTTGCCATTGGTGCAGGGATCTTGACTATTCTGATTCGTGTTCAGGCAAATTTACCTGGCGGCGTAATCTTTGCTATTCTTATTATGAATATCTTTACTCCAACCATTGAACGTTTAACGGATGGATGGCAAATTGAAAAGGCAAAGAAATATGCCATTTCAATTGCTTCTTTAAGTGTTGTCGGGATTGCTATCATGGCTGTTGTCGGCACATTGCTGACTCCTGTCGTTCCTAAAGAACCAGAACCAGAACCACAACCTTCCATTACTCTTGGAGATGAGTTGAAAATTTTCTCTGCAGATACAGAACGTGCACCTGCAGAAATCATTTCATCTTCTGTGGATGGAGATGTGACCATTTATTTAGTTGAAACAAAGGGCTATGCGATTCTTGAAGGTGGTTATGAAGGGGCGAAAGCTAACGTTCTTGAAGTAGCTGTTAATAAGGCAGAAAATAAAATAGTCTATGTAAAAGTAACTGAACTCAATGATACAGCAGGTATCGGTGATAAGGTTGAAGATGAAATCTTCTTAGACCAATTTGAAGGTTTGGCACTTGATTCCGATGATATTGGTGTTGATGTTGTGACAAGTGCTACAGTAACAAGTGTCTCAGTGGCTCGCGGTGTCCGTGCGGTCATCGAGGCTGTAAGGGAGGGTGAATAGTATGTTTAAGAAGGCATTACATTTTACCGTCTTTCTAGCATTGCTTAGTGGACTTGCGGGTGGCGCGTTGGCTTATGTCAATTCCATTACCGCTCCAATTATCAATGAAAATGCAATCGCAGCTGAAAAAGTCAATCTGGTGAAGCTGTTTCCAGGTACTTCTGAGTTTGCACCGCTTGAAATTACAAATGATGAAACCGGATTTATTCAATCTGCTTATACTGCGAAAGACGCAGGTATTGCTTATAAAGTTCAAGTCATGGGTTATGCAAATCCGATTGTCTTTATGGTTGGGATTTCAAATGATGGCAAGATTGTTGGACTTGAAATTCTTGATTTGCGTGATACAGCGGGTATTGGAACACGTGTTGAGGACCCAGAGTTTAAGGATAATGTTGTTGGAAAAACAACAACCGATCCTTTGGCTGCCTTATCAGGTGCTACTGTAACTTCAGGTGCGGTTATTCGTGGTATCAATGCTGCGAAGGCACACTTTAATGATTCCAAGGGTATTGATGGAGGCGGATCAGATGATCCTGTAACTCCACCACTTGCATTCGGAGATCCAGTAGGTATCTTCTCAAATGCAACAGCAAGTGCTCCTGCAGAGATTCTTGAAGAAACAACGGACGGTGATGTAATAACGTACCTGGTTGCTTCAAAAGGATACGCAGTTCTGGAAGGTGGCTATGAAGGCGCAAAACCAAATGTATTTAAAATTGTGATTAATACAGCAGAAAAGAAAGTTGTTTCGATGGAGCTTGTTGAGTTCAATGATACAACAGGATTAGGTGATAAGATTGATCATGAAGATTTCTGGGCACAGTTTGAAGGTTTAGCAACGGATGATGACTCAATTGAGATTGATGTTGTCAGTGGTGCTACCGTTACAGCAATCTCGGCAGCTCGCGCACTACGTGGCGCGATTGGCGAGTAGAAAGGGTGAAACGATGAATAAATTAGATAATTTCAAAGCTGGATTTATCAAGGAAAACCCTGTATTTGCTCTGTATTTAGGACTTTGTTCAGTGTTGGCGATTTCGACTACACTAAACAATGCAGTCGGTATGGGTGTAGCGGTTATTATTGTTCTAACTGTTTCCAACGTGATTATCTCAGCTATCCGCAAGGTAACACCTTCGGAAATTCGTATACCTGTTTACATTGTTGTTATTGCAACATTAGTTAAAATTGTTGAGATGCTTATTCAGGCATATGCTACAGACCTCTACGGTACACTTGGGATATTTATTCCTCTGATTGTGGTTAACTGTATTATTCTTGGTCGTGCAGAAGCCTTTGCATCCAAAAACAATATGCTTGATTCTTTGATTGATGGTATCGGAATGGGCCTTGGATATACCTTTGGACTCATCATTCTATCCGCAATACGCCAGATTCTTGCAACAGGAATCCTAAACTTCTCAAATCCGTTCACAAGTGAAATGATGTTTGAAGTTCGTTTGATTCCTGCAGATTATGTAATCAGTTTGTTTAGCACTCCAGCAGGAGCGTTCTTGACATTTGCTATGATTGCGGGGGCTCTTGAAGCTTACAAATCAAAAGCGAGCAAGAAAGTGAAAGAGGTGAAGTAAGATGGCAGAACTATTTACACTGTTTATCACTGCGGTCTTAATTAACAATATCGTGTTAACCCGTTTCTTAGGTTTGTGTCCATTTATGGGTGTTTCCCGTAAAACAAGTTCAGCTTTGGGTATGGGTGGTGCCGTTACTTTCGTTATTTTCGGAGCATCGATGTTTACTTATGCACTGTATCACCTTGTATTGAACAAATATGGCTTACAATACATGGATTTGATTACATTCATCTTGGTTATTGCTTCATTTGTACAGTTTACTGAAATGATTATCAAGAAATATTCTCCAGCACTATATAAATCTTTGGGAGTATTCCTTCCGTTGATTACGACCAACTGTGCCGTTCTGTATGTTGCACTTGATAACATTAAACAAGGATTTGACTTGATTGAAACGATCGTGTACTCATTGGCAGTTCCTATCGGTTTTACCTTGGTACTCTATCTGTTCTCTGCAATACGCGAACGTTTGGATTTATCGGATGTTCCAGCTCCATTTAAAGGCAATGCCATTGCGATGGTTGTTGCGGCTATTATGGCGTTGGCGTTTGGTGGATTGGCAGGTCTTGTCTAATGCCTGGTCTACTATTTCTTGCAGCCATGGGCGGTTTGTATGCAGCACTGTATTACTTTAACCATAAAACCCCAATTCCTGCAGGATGTGAAGTTGAAGAAGTCAGTTGCCATGGATGTTCTATCTCTTCTTGTGGAAAACATCCTTCGCAAAACTATACGTTGGAGGTGAAGCAATAATGAATCCAATTTTAGCTTCGGTTGTTATGATGGTTGCAGTCGGTGGCATCCTTGGGCTTATCCTGGGAATCGCTGGTCAGGTTTTCTATGTTCAACCAGATGAACGTACGGAACAGGTATTGAATATGTTGCCGGGTTACAACTGTGGTGCCTGCGGGTATCCGGGCTGTGCAGGTATGGCTGAAGGGTTAGTTGGCGGCGAAGTTGCCAATGTCTCCTTGTGCAAGCCATCAAATGCAGATCAGCGTAAGCAAATAGCGACATATTTAAATGAAACTCCAGGACCTGATGGCAAAACGTTGCCAGTTAAACCTTAATTATATTATGATTTCTAAAGAAGCATGGTTAAGTCGTGCTTCTTTTTGCATTAAAAAACAGCGATGAGTATCGCTGTTTTGAGCTATTCATTTCGCAAATGATCACGAATGACGGTTTTCTTCTCCATTTTATCCTTATACATTAATGCATCAGCTTCCTTAACGAAACCGTCCGCGTTTCCAAACTCATCCTGATACAATAGATTTCCTACACTGAACTCACACGGATACGTACCGAAGTGTTGCTTTCTGCACTCATGTTGAACCTGAGAAATGAAATTGTCGGCTTCTTCTTGGGTGAAATCTGGAAGTAGTATAAGGAACTCGTCTCCTCCAATTCGAGAAATAGAACCTTGTTTGGGTAGTAGCCTCTCAAATGTTGAAACAATGAATATCAGCATCTGATCTCCTAGCTTGTGATCGAACTCATCATTCACTTGCTTTAGATGGTCGACATCGATGAAAATCAGACTTAATGGATAAGGTGATTTCTGATGTTTTTCAATTGCTTTGTGAAGAAGTTCGAATCCATGCCGTCGATTGAAGGCCTGTGTTAATGGATCAATTTGAGATAATCGCCTGAATTTTTCAGTGAATAGAGCGTGATTGGTCACGGTCAGTGAATACAATGTTGCATAAATCAAAGCCATGAGGTAGGAGAAAGGATTGTTTTGCATTAAGATAAAGATTGAAGTAGTATATGCAGAGTCAAATACATTCGCAAATTTATGTGTCATTGGAATATATGTAACAATATGCCAGAAGCTGTCTTGGATGTAAATGTTACCAATGTCATTGGATAGTTTGGCTTCAATGGTTAAATCATCAAAGAAATAGACACCATCCAAGTAATTAAAGGGAGAACTGCGTGTAGTTATATTTTGCCAAACAAATGGTTTTTGGGCAGCGAAACTAATCGCACTCGGGTTGTTGAGCAGAAGATTCTGTTTATCAATGAAGTAATCACCTCGTCGACTCAGCAGCATCATTTCTCCTGTACTTGTTGCGCGGAGATCTTTGAATTTTAGAAACATGCTCTCTAAAGATACATCAAGGAGTATCCAACCGATTGTCTGATTGTTCTCAATATGAGGTGTACCAAAATAGATCATAGGTTCATAAAACATCGATTCTGTATTTAAACTAAACTGAATATTGGAAATAAAAATATCGTCAGGAGATAGCATCTTTAAGTTCGGTTTGATTGACTGATAAAATGTGGTATCTCTTCCAAGAATTACATCATAAGTATCTGTGTTTTGCTTAAGTCTAATCATTTGATTTGAAGAGGAGATATAGGTTAATGCCCGATAATTAGGCTTGTGATCCAGTAGATAGGAGGCGTTCTGAACTTGCTGGTAGATATTCTGGTCAGAAAACAGTTTGTGTAACACTCGCATATCCCAACGTATCTGTTCAAAATCTGAGGCAATCAGTTCCTTCTGGATTCGGATTAAATTGGATTCATTATTTGTAATTTCGGCGCGTTTATTAAGTATACG
>DOKQ01000094.1 GCA_003510215.1 Erysipelotrichaceae bacterium | reverse complement strand
GCACTTGTAAACCTAATTGAACAGTCCGCACCTGTGTGTATCACTCATATAGCAGCTGTGATTCGTAAGGTGCCAACGTTAGATGTATTCAAGAAGAACATCCTGAATATATCTGTTAATGATGTATATGAACCCAAGGAACTTGCCTCAAGATTACAGAAAATGGGTTATACTCAGGTTAGTCGCGTCGATCAACCTCTGACATTTGCACTTCGTGGAGGTATCATTGATGTCTATTCCATTAATTACGAACATCCTGTTCGCATTGAGTTTTTCGATAATGAAATTGAGAGTTGTCGTTTTTTTGATTTGTCCTCTCAACGTACGATAGAAAAGACTGACAACATAACCATCCTATTTGCTACAGATTTACTGTTTGAAGATGAAGATGTCACTGAGATTGAAAAAGTAATCCGCGAAAAGTTGAATAATTACCAACAAGCTCACTCATCTTTGGAAACGGAAGCTCTATCAGAAATCATTGATCAGGATTTGGAAGCGATTGAAATGAGGCTTAAAGAGCCATACTTGTATCGGTACAGTGTGTTTGCGAAGAATAGGACTTCAATCGTTAACTTAAACCCCAACCTTCAGTTGATTGTTTCATCTCAGGAAACAGCCCATCGTCAGTATCAGCATATCGTAGAAGATACCATGGACTATATTCAGGAACTTTATCATCAAACGAAAAGCTTACCAACATACCAGTTACATTATGACTTTTATGAAGTATTGGCGCAAAAGAAAGTTCTGATGTTTAAGGAATTTGATGTAGATCAAAAGATTGATATAAGATGGCATCCGACAAGTATCTTTACTCAAACATTACCCATGATGATTGATCAGATTGCGTTTATATCTACACAAAAAGATGTTTTGCTCATGTTGGATGATGCAGAAATCAGGCAGGTAATCGAGCAATGTGTGACAAAAGGGGTTCCATATAAAATGATTTCCCTTCAGCAGCCCATACCCGAAGGCCTATCCATTGCTAAAGGAAGGTATGATGAGGGTTTTGAGGCTGTTGATGAAGGATTTGTGGTTTATACCTCCAAAGAGTGCTTCAGTAACCCAGTTCGTCTGGGAAGGTTCTATAACCGCTTTAAAGAGGCTGAAGTTCTTTCCTCTTATCAACAATTGGATATAGGTGACTATGTAGTTCATCAATCACATGGTGTAGGGAAGTATTTAGGGATTGTCACGCAGGAAGTCGATGGAGCTCATAAGGATTTTCTTCATGTAGCCTATCGCGGTGAAGATACATTACTTGTTCCATTAGAACAATTTCGATTGGTTCGTAAGTTTGTTTCCTCACAGGGCGTAGTTCCAAAACTAAATAAACTTGGTACGAGCGAATGGGCAAAAACGAAAAGTAGAATTAGTGAAAATGTCGATGATATTGCGGATCGTCTTATTTCTCTTTATGCTACACGACAACAGCTGATCGGATATCAGTATGGACCTGACACCCCCCTTCAACAAGAGTTTGAATCAGAGTTTGATTATGAACTTACCGATGATCAAAAAATAGCGATTGAAGAGATAAAGAAAGATATGATGAGTCAAAGACCCATGGACCGCCTACTTTGTGGTGATGTTGGTTTTGGAAAGACAGAGGTAGCGATTCGTGCTGCGTTCAAAGCTGTCAGTGAAGGGAAACAGGTAGCTTTTCTGTGTCCAACCACAGTATTGTCATCGCAGCATTATAAGACATTTATGAAAAGATTCAAGAATTATCCAGTAAATATTGAAGTTCTCAATCGTTTTGCCATGCCGTCAAAAGTCAGTGAAGTACTATACAAACTTCAACATGGCCAGGTAGATATACTCATTGGAACACATCGTATCTTATCCAAGGATGTTAAGTTTAAAGAGTTAGGTTTACTGGTTATTGATGAGGAACAGCGTTTTGGGGTGGAACATAAGGAAAAAATCAAGGAAATGCGTAATTCGATTGATGTACTATCTTTGAGTGCAACACCGATTCCCCGAACGTTACAAATGTCTCTAATCGGTCTTCGTTCATTATCACAACTAAATACACCACCTTCAAATCGACTTCCTGTACAAACCTATATTGTTGAAAAAAACAAATCTTTAATCAAAGAAATCATTGAAAGAGAACTGGCGCGTGGAGGCCAGGTATTCTATTTGTACAACCATGTAGATCAGATTTTCTCTTTAGCTTATCAGTTACAACAGGAAATCCCTTATGCAAAAATAGCGGTTGCTCATGGAAAAATGAATCGTGAGGAAATTGAAGATGTGATGGTTCAGTTTAATGCAAACGAAGCCAACGTGCTTGTATGCACAACAATCATTGAAACCGGAATTGATATTCCAAATGCTAATACCATGATTATTGATCGTGCGGATACATTTGGCTTATCACAGTTATATCAGATTAAAGGTCGGGTAGGGCGATCGGATCGTTTAGCGTACGCTTATCTTATGTATGAACCTAAAAAGCAACTTTCAGAAATTGCTTCCAAACGCTTATCTGCCATTAAAGAGTTTACTGAACTTGGAAGTGGATATAAAATCGCTATGAGAGACTTAACCATACGTGGAGCGGGGGATTTACTTGGTGGTAATCAGTCTGGTTTCATTGATACTGTGGGTATCGATATGTACATTGAAATGCTTCAAAAAGCGATCATGATTAAACAAGGCGTTGAAGTTGAACCGGAAGAAGAAAGCATGGCGAAGATTAATCTAAAAGTGGATGCATTCATTCCAAAAGCTTTTGCACCCGAAGATCTTGAGAAAATTAATCTCTATCAGCGCATAGATAAAGTTAGAACCAGTCGAGGCTTAAATGAACTGATTGATGAAATTACAGATTTGTATGGAAAGCTACCGCCCGTCGTTGCATTATTGTTCGAAAAGAAGCGTCTTGAAATTTTGGTTGATGAACCAAGAATTGAGTCGTTTAAGGAACATAATACCTACGTCGATATCATCTTTTCAAAAGACTATAGTTCATCGATTGATGGTGTAAAGTGGTTTGAGATTGTTAATCGGGTTTCAAAGGATATTGAGTTGAAGTATATCAATCAGAAAATTTCAATTAAGGTTAAAAAACACAAGCAATGGCTAAATGATGTGTTGAGTGTGTTAATCCAGACGAAAGGAGTATAAATATATGAGAATAGATAAATTCTTGAAGGTTTCCAGAGTCCTGAAGCGACGTGCAGTAGCAAAGGAACTTGCGGATCATCAACGTATTAACATTAATGGAAAAGCCGCAAAACCATCTGCCACTGTTGAGGCGAATGACATCGTCGATATCATTTTTGGTCATCGCAAATTGACCATCAAAGTTTTGGAGGTTATGGATCATCCGAGGAAAAAAGATGCTCCGATGATGTATGAAATCTTGTCGGAAACCTATATAAAAGAAGAAATAACCGAGGAAAACACCTAAATAAAGGTGTTTTTTGCTTTGGTAAAGTTAAATCAAGTGACAACTCTTGCTTTTATTCAGATTGTCAGTATAATAAATCTTGCATAGAGCAAAGGTGATGAACAATATGAAACAAGACAATAAGCGTAATTACCGATTTAAAAATGCGTTTCTTAACTTAATCGCTTTAGTTGTATTTGCGGTTTCGGTGCTACTGATTTATCAGGTTGCTCAAGAAGTCATTGAGACTGTTAAGTTGCAGGAAAATCTAAAATCCGTGAATCAGCAATTAAAAGTACTGGAAGAAGAAAATGCGTTTCTCACAACTCAATCAGAGAAACTTCAAGATCCGGAATATGTGAAAAATTATGCCCGCTTTGGGTACATGCTTTCTAAAGAAGGGGAGCAAATCTTCTTTTTACCAGAAAAATCAGATGATGAATAACAGCGAAAGCTGTTATTTTTTTTACAAACAAGAGGACATTGAGTGCAAAAAAAGACAAAAAATGATATAGTATAGCCGTATATCTAGGAGGAATTAAAATGTCAAAGAGACCTTTAGTATTTGTTGTTATGGACGGAGTTGGACTATCCACCAAAGACTATGGCAACGCGGTTAATCGTGCATATAAACCACATTTGGATAAGTTTATGAAGGAATCTCCAATGATTCAAATTAAAGCCCACGGAACTGCTGTTGGCTTGCCATCAGATGATGATATGGGCAACTCCGAAGTCGGTCACAATGCGTTAGGCTGCGGTCAGATTTATAGCCAGGGGGCGAAACTGGTAAATGAGTCCATTGAAACGGGTGATATTTTCACTTCAGAAACTTGGAATGAACTTGTGGACAATGCTCAACAATCGACTATGCACTTTATTGGTTTACTTTCAGATGGTAATGTTCACTCGAATATTGCGCATCTAAAAGCATTAATTGCACAAGCTAAAAAACAAGGTGTTAAACATGTTCGTATACACGCCTTACTTGATGGACGCGATGTTCCAGCTCGTTCTGGTGATATCTATGTAAAAGATCTTGAAGACTTCATGGTTTCATTGAATGATGATAACTTCAGTGCAAAAATTGCCAGCGGTGGCGGACGAATGAAAGTCACTATGGACCGTTATGATGCAGACTGGGCTATGGTTGAACTTGGGTGGAAAACTCATGTATTAGGTGAAGGCCGTCAGTTCACTTCCGCACTTGAAGCAATCGAAACTTATCGCAATGAGTTTGATGTGAATGATCAGTTTATGGATGCATTTGTCATTGCAGAAAATGGCGAACCAGTAGGGAAAATCATGGATGGAGACAGTGTTATCTTGTTTAACTTCCGTGGAGACCGTGCACTTGAGTTGTCACGTGCTTTTGAAGAAGAAAACTTTAGCCGTTTTGAACGCAAAAAGGTGAATGTCAAGTTTGCGGGCATGTTACAGTATGATGGTGATTTACAGATTCCTGCCAAGTTCCTTGTGGCACCTCCACGTATTAAAAATACAATGTCGGAGTATCTGGTTGCAAAAAACATTAAGCAGTATGCAATCTCAGAAACTCAAAAGTTTGGTCACGTAACCTATTTCTGGAATGGTAACCGTACAGAGAAGTTTGACGACAACCTTGAGACATTTGTTGAGGTTACCTCAGATTTGGTACCATTCGAGCAACGTCCTTGGATGAAATCAGCTGAAATCACAGATTTACTGATTGAAGCGATTGAAAAAGGAGAACATGATTTCTACCGAATCAATTTCCCTAATGGCGACATGGTGGGACATACAGGAGACTTCCTTGCCACAGTTATCGGTGTTGAATCGGTTGACCTTCAAATTGGTCGAATTAAAAAGGTTGTTGATAAGGTAAATGGGATTTTAGTACTAACAGCAGACCATGGAAATGCGGATGAAATGTTTGAAAAATCGAAAGATCCAAATGCGACACCGAAACCAAAAACTGCGCATACGCTTAATCCTGTTCCGTTCATCGTTCTTAATGAAGATGTAACCTTTAAACAAGGGGAGTTCGGACTTGCGAATGTTGCTTCAACACTTGTTGAACTAATGGGCTTTGAACCTAATCCTGTTTGGGAAGAAAGCATGATTTCAAAAAAATAGTCACTAAAGCATAAAAGCCATAAACAACTGATGATCGTCGTTTATGGCTTTTTTTTGCTTGATAATGGAGTGTTTATTTCTTCTTTTTTAAGTAATTTGCTTTGATCCAATTGAAGTTTAGATAAATATGAGCGATTACTAATATGACAAAAATTAACCCAGAAATAGGGTGGATCTGGTTAAATGTAGCATATGGAATCAGGCTATCACCTGTAAACATTCTTACTAGCCCACCAAAAGCAACACCTATAAAGACCAAAGCAAGAAGCAAATTCACTATTCTAAGCATTTTTACTCTACTCATAAACATATCCTCCTTTTAAACTCATTATATCAGATTCACGTAGTTCATTTGCACGAAAATTTTGATGACCAGATAAATAATGTAGTTAAATCATCTAGCTTGTAGCATTGCATCACAAGGTAAGACTATGTTAAAATGAACTTTATCAAATAGAAGTGAGGGTTCATCATGTTAGAAATCAAAGAACTGAAAAAATCATATCAGCTAAACAAGCAAAAACTACCAGTACTGGAAGGGATTGATTTAACTATCCAAAAAGGGGAGTTTGTCATGATTATGGGAGAAAGCGGAAGTGGGAAATCCACGTTTCTTAACTGTATTTCCTCCCTCGATCAACCCACTGAAGGTCAAGTGATACTTCATGATCAAAACATACTAGTTTTTAAAGGGAAAGAGATCGAAAATCTAAGGTTAAAATCCTATGGGTTTATCTTTCAGGACAATCACTTGATTCCTTCGTTAACAATTCTTGAAAATATTGCCATCGCTCGTTTACAATATGATAAACAGGCCTATGAAAAGGCTAAAAAACTGGCTGACCAATTAGGGATTGGCCATTTAATGAATAATTATCCCCATCAGGTATCCGGTGGAGAAAAGCAGCGGGCTTCCATTGCCCGTGCACTTATCAATGATCCAGAAGTGCTTTTTGCGGATGAGCCTACAGCTTCATTAAACCCTAATACTGCTCTTGAAATTATGAGAATCTTGCAAGAACTCAATGATGCCGGACAGACAATTGTGATGGTCACCCATTCCAAACGTATCGCTTCCTATGGTAAGCGCTTATTAATACTGGTTAATGGTACGTTTACTGTGAATGAATCCTTGGAAAACTATCCTGCTGGAAAAGAGCGTTATAGCCGTGTGTCCCAACTCGTGGAGCCGTATCTATGAAGGCATTGTTTAAAACCGTTTATTATAAAAAGAAGCTGACACTGCTTATTCTAAGTATTTTATTTGTCTTTACACTGGTCGCTATCCAGATTCAGGTGACCACCAGTTCCAAGCAAGTCACTCTGGTTGACCGAGTTGAGGCAGTCAATGGTGCACATACCCTTGTCTTTTTAAGAAATCCGATGTATTTCGATCGTGCCATTGAGGTAGCACAGAACTATGGAAAAGTGGAGGAAACCGAAGCGTTTCCCTATATGATGGATGTTGTTCGTTATGGGTACGGTGGAGATGAACTACGTGTTCCTGACATCATTTTTGAAGGTTATGTGAGTGATGACACCAATCTGTACAGAGTCCTTGAAGGAAAGCCTTTGGATCAATTGGAGGACTTCGAGGTAGCTATTACTGAGAGCTATGCCCGTAAACTATTTAAACAAGGGATCAACCCTGTCGGCCATATTTTTGATTTCAATTATCTTAATGATATCTACAATTGGGGTGATAACGAACTAGAATTTACACAAAAACTCAATTTCAAGGTCGTTACCATCATCGATTACCCTAACTTCAATGAAGTCGCAAATGACAGTGATTTATTGGATCGAATTCCTCTGTTCAATCGAACCATCTACTCTGTTGGCATCACTAGCCCAAAGACATTTGAAAACCTTCGGGAAATAGCGATTAAGTATATGTATGAAGGTCAGGAAATGGAGTATAAGTATCCTCGATTTGAATACTCAAAAGTCATCAAGGTTCATATGGATGACTACTCTGTTGAAAATGAGAAACAGTTGGAAAAAGAACTTCTTGATTTGAACGGAACGCACTTTGATGCAGGAATCTCAGCCTATCCATTACACTCCATGTCACAGTATGTATCCACAGAAGAAGTATTGTTCAATCAGGTATCCACCTATCTTGTGGGAGGATTAATTCTAAGTACTGCCTATGCCTTCTATGTGTTCTTAAGAAGACAATTGGTAAGTAATGCGAAGACCATTGGTACCTTGGGATTGTTGGGAGTCAAACAACGAAGCTTGATTCTTGTGTACATGTCCCAGATTTTGGTGATTGTTGTTGTGTCACTGTTGCTTTGGAGCACATTGAACATATATCTTCAGATGATGTATCAGACAGATCGATCATTGGCATCTCTTCTGGATATCAATCAACCGATTCTACTTCGTATCATTGGTTTATTAAGTATATACATACTTATTCTT
>DOKQ01000013.1 GCA_003510215.1 Erysipelotrichaceae bacterium | reverse complement strand
GATTTTCACATTGCACTTGTATTGTTAGAATGCATTCGATAAAATGTATCCGAAAGCAGGTAACTATGAACTCCTCAGTAAGCAAAATTGAACTCGAACATAAAACTATTTATCTCGTTAAGACAGCACATATTTCAGCACAAAGTGTCGAAGACGTGAAAAACACGATACAGGAGGTTACACCCTCAACCGTTTGTATTGAACTTGATGCCCAACGAGCCCGCTCATTTTCTCAAAATGATCAATGGGAGAGGACTGACATTATTTCAATAATAAAGAAAAAACAGATTGGATTATTAATTAGTAACTTAATCCTCTCTTCATATCAGAAAAAAATGGCCAAACAACTGAATATATCTGTGGGAGCCGAAATGATTGAAGCCATGAATCAGGCAAAAAATGTGTCTGCACGCATTTCGTATATCGACCGCGATATCCAGATTACATTTAAAAGAATCTACCGTCTTCTAACATTTTCACAGAAATTCAAGTTGCTAGTCAGTTTGTTCTCAAGTTTATTTGATGAAGAAAAAATTACGGATGAGCAGTTGGAAACCCTGAAGCAATCAGACATGATAGATAGTGCACTATCTGAAATGGGGAAATCATTCCCCATCATCAAGCAGGTACTTGTGGATGAACGCGATCAGTACATGGCACAGAAAATCAGACAAGCCAATGGATCTGTGATTGTGGCTGTCGTTGGTGCAGCTCATGCACCTGGCATCCAGAAACATTTATTAACGGAGCATTCACTCAAGGATCTTGAAGTCATTCCAGAGAAGCGGTTTTCAAGTAAGATTATCGGCTGGCTTATTCCTATCGTTATCCTAACAACCATTTTGATTTCATTCTCGTTTGACTCTGATCTTGGATTACGTCAGATACAAACATGGATATTGTTTAACGGAGTATTGTCGGCCATAGGTACCGCATTGGTTCTAGGTCATCCTTTAAGTATTCTCACCGCCTTTATAGCTGCACCCATCAGTTCGCTAAGCCCATTGCTAGCAGCAGGATGGTTCGCAGGCATTGTGGAAGCCATTATGAGAAAACCGACAGTCAAAGACTTTCAAACCGTTAGTGAAGACATTAACTCGCTGAAAGGGTTCTACCGAAATAAAGTTTTACGTGTATTGCTTGTCGTAATCATGGCAAACCTATTTAGCTCCATCGGCACACTATTATCATCCATGGAAATATTTAAATCTCTATTTGAACAATTAGGGTAGAAAAAAAGTTTGGATTGCTCCAAACTTTTTATTTCGCCAATAGATAAATCTGATAGACATCTTCTTCTTTCAGTTTTACAAACTGTCCAGTCGAACTTCGACCAACCATGCATTTTTCAGCCATTTCTTTAAGTCGATCATCCCCAATTTGTACATCACTCAACCGAACAGGCAGTCCAATGGATTGTGCAAATCGCTCATATCGCTTAATTCCTTCAAGAATCGTTTTTTCCTGCTGGTCATATGCATAATCAACATCAAATACGCGACGAGCAAACTGTTCAAATCGTGCTGGATTATACTTATAAACATATTTCATCCAAGCAGGGAAGATGATGGTCAATCCTGCTCCATGGGCTATATCGTAAATACCACTCAGTTCATGTTCAATATTATGGGAAGCCCAGTCACCCAAGCGTCCTGTACTCATCGTTCCATTATGGGCCATGGTACCAATCCAGGCTATCTCTTTACGCACATTCAAATCATCCGGATTTTCCACAATCAATGGAGCCATATGAATCAGTGATTTCATGGACGCTTCAATGAGTCGATCTGTATAATCAACATTGTCCACTTGCGTAAAATATCTTTCAAGTAAATGCGCAAACATATCGGCTATACCACATGCGGTTTGATACGCCGGTAAAGTCAAATGGTATTTTGGATTAATGATGGCAAACTTTGGAATCAACACTTCACCACCAATTGAACGCTTAAACCAACCCTCTTCGTTGGTAATCACAGACCCGGAACTTGACTCACTACCTGCTGCAGGAATGGTTAATACTACACCTATAGGCAAAGCATCCACAATCGCTCCACCATTCATAAATACATCCCATAAGTCACCTTGATAACGTGCTCCAGCTGCGATAGCCTTCGCAGAATCAATTACACTACCGCCACCGACAGCCAAAATGAAATCGATGCCTTCTTTTTTAACAAGCTCAATGCCTTCTTTAACTAAGGACCATCGTGGATTTGGCACAACACCACCCAGTTCCACATAAGCAATCCCTTTTTCATTCAGTGACTGAACCACTTTATCAAATAGGCCGTTTTTCTTTATCGAGCTCTGACCATAGTGCAACAGAACTTTCTTTGCTCCATATTTTTGGGTCCATTCACCAGTTTTCAACTCAGTGTCATCCCCAAAGATGATTCGAGCCGGGTTATAAAACGTAAAATTTAACATAACTTCTTCCTTTCTATTGTTTCCACAAATCAAATGGATAGTCGCCAGCTTCCTTCATGTTGGCAAGTGCCGCCACAACTGTTGGCTTATCCTCTTTATATGTAACACCATACCACTTATCATTTGATGAAAGCAAGCGAACTGATAATTTTTCTTCCTTCAATCCTTCACCAACAGCTGTTGGAATTACATGCTCACACTTCATTGGATTTCCATCTAACTCCCGATGTAAGAAACGCTTAAAAACATCCTCAAAATAATCAAACACCGCAGGTGTAAATCCCCAATAGTTCATAGACACAAGACTATCCGGTTGAATATCTACCCAACTTCCATCAGATTCTTCATACTTAAGCACCTGATTCACAAGACCAATTTTAGCTCGTTCCACAATCTGAGCCAAAAACTCTCCCTTTGGTTGACAAACAGCACGCGACACAGTACCATGCTCAGTTATTGTGTTTTCGAGCACATATCCTACCATTGCATACTCATGATCTTTTACATCATTTGCAAGAAAGTTATAAATCACTTTAAATGCATTCTTCCCATAATAATCATCCGCATTAATAATTGCGAACGGACTTGTTACATAATTTTTTAGCGAAAGGAGCGCATGGGTTGTTCCCCAAGGTTTCTCACGTCCTTCAGGCACAGAAAAACCATCAGGAATATCCTCTAAATTCTGATAAGCATAAATAACATTGATAAACGGTCTGATTTTCTTCCCTAAAGCTTCTTCAAAAGCTTCTTCATGCTCTTTTCGAATAATTAGCACGACAGTTTCAAATCCTGCTTCAATTGCATCATAAATTGAAAAATCAATGATGCTTTCACCATTATTTCCTACGGTATCGATTTGTTTTAATCCACCATAGCGGCTTCCCATCCCTGCCGCTAAAATTGCCAAAACTGGTTTACTCATGTTGTCACTCCATTTCTATATATAATATTGTATCATAAAGAAAGTCTTATGCTTCTACAATTCAAAGAAAAACAACTTATTGCAAATAGTCAAACAAGTTGAATTATGATACAATAAGCAATGTTAGCGGGTGATATAATGATTCCTAAGTATTTGGAAATATACAATGACATTCTACAAAAAATTGACAATCAGGAACTGAAGGTCAATGACAAAATTCCTTCCGAATCCGCCATGATGGATCAGTACCATGCATCACGAGATACGATTCGAAAAGCGTTAAACTTACTCAATCAGAACGGATATATTCTCAAAGGCCAAGGTAAACAATCCATTGTTTTGGATGTTCACAAATATCGTTTCCCTGTCTCGGGCATTACTAGTTTTAAGGAGTTATCTGTTACCCTTGGCGATCATATTATGACCCAAGTGGTCAAATGTCGATGTGTGCAACCATCCATGGATGTTACACGCAAACTCAATTTATCCCCCAAAGACAAAGTTTGGGAGATTGTACGTGTACGTCATATCGATGGTGAGCGAATTATCCTCGATATCGATTATCTGAATGCTTCAATCATTCCGTTTATGTCTGAAGAAATTGCCCAAAACTCATTATACGAATATATAGAATCGGATATGAAACTTAAAATCGGCTTTGCAAAAAAGGAGATTAAAGTTACTCATATTGATAGACAGGATTCATCACTACTTGATTTGCATGACTATAATATGGTGGCAGTTGTGGAAAGTTATACTTTTTTAGACAATGCACAGCTCTTCCAATATACAATGTCACGGCATCGTCCAGACAAGTTTTTATTCGTTGATTTTGCTCGTAGAATGCGATTATTCGAAAATGAATGACCTATATGGTCATTTTTTTTGTTTTATTTATGAAAGCGCTTGACAAAACTTGTACGTATAAGTTAAATTTAAAGTATAAAAGGAAAGGAGAGTAAACATGGGAAAATTTACTCAAGATGCCAAACAACTCTTAGAGTTCGTTGGTGGAAAAGATAATATCAAGGCTGTAACTCATTGTGTTACACGTATGCGCTTTGTTCTTGTCGATCCAAAGAAAGCTGATATCAAGGGGATTGAAGCTTTAGGTTCTGTTAAAGGAACATTCACACAATCTGGACAGTTTCAGGTAATTATCGGAAATGCTGTTGCAGATTTCTACAATGATTTTGCGGAAGAGTCCGGAATTAAGGGTGTTAGTAAGTCAGAGGTGAAGCAAGAAGCTAAAGGTAACATGAATCTGTTACAACGTGCCATTGCTAACCTAGCTGAAATTTTTGTACCTCTTATTCCTGCCATCGTTGTCGGGGGGTTAATCTTAGGTTTTAGAAACGTTATTGGTGATATTAAATTATTGGAAGATGGTACAAAGGCATTGACCGAAGTTTCTGTTTTCTGGGCAGGAATGCATCATTTTCTATGGCTCATCGGTGAAGCTGTTTTCCACTTCTTACCGGTTGGAGTTACCTGGTCCATTTCACGCAAAATGGGAACATCTGAAATTCTTGGTATCGTTCTAGGGATTACACTTGTTTCACCACAATTACTGAATGCTTATGGTGTTGCGGGCGGAGCCGATATTCCATTCTGGGATTTCGGATTTGTGCAAATCAATATGATTGGTTATCAAGCTCAGGTTATACCGGCGATGATGGCTGGATTTGTTCTTGTATACCTGGAAAAATTCTGGAGAAAAGTTACTCCTGAATACGTTATGATGATTGTGGTACCATTTATGTCTTTATTACCTGCTGTCATCGTAGCACACGTTGTTCTTGGTCCAATCGGTTGGGCTATCGGTAGTTGGATTTCTAATGTTGTTTACGCTGGGCTTACCTCCGTGGTCGGATGGTTATTTGCAAGTATCTTCGGCTTCCTATATGCACCACTAGTTATTACCGGATTGCATCATATGACAAATGCAATTGACATCCAATTGACTGCTGATTTTGGGGGAACCATGTTATGGCCAATGATTGCTCTTTCAAACATTGCTCAAGGATCTGCTGTTATGGCCATGATCTTTTTACAAAAAAATAATGAACGCGCTCAACAGGTGTCCATTCCTGCCGCAATCTCTTGTTATCTCGGTGTAACAGAGCCTGCGATGTATGGGGTGAACCTAAAATACTTATTCCCGTTTATCGGTGCAATTATCGGTTCTGCTCTTGCAGGCACCTATTCAGTGGCTATGAGCGTCATGGCAAATTCCATTGGTGTCGGTGGTTTACCTGGATTCTTATCCATTCAACCTCAACATATGCTTAACTTCGTCGTGGCAATGCTTATTGCCATCATCGTTCCGTTCGCAATCACATATGTTGTTGGTCAAAAGAAACTTCCAGCCGAAGAGCGTTAATGCGTTCCATACATAATTCTGTTGTCTATCAGATTTATCCGGTTTCCTTCAAAGACTCTAACCATGATGGTATCGGGGATCTGCAGGGAATAATCTCAAAACTGGATTATTTAGAAACATTGGGTGTTGACATGCTTTGGTTGACACCCATCTTCCCTTCTCCGCTCTATGACAACGGATATGATGTTGCGGACTATTGCAAAATTAGCGAACGGTTTGGTACCATGGACGATTTTAAAGAACTCGTCCATAAAGCAAAAGAGAAACATATTGGAATCATGCTTGATATGGTGTTTAATCATACATCTACAGATCACACGTGGTTCCAAAAAGCATTAAACAAAGAAAAGAAATACATGGATTACTATATTTTCACGAAAGAAAAAGTGAACTGGGAATCTAAGTTTGGTGGAAACGCCTTTGAATATGTTGATGAATTAGGTATGTATTATTTACATCTTTTTGATAAACATCAAGCAGATCTCAATTGGGATAATCCGGAAGTACGACAGGAGTTATATAAGATTGTTCACTTCTGGCTAGACATCGGTGTTGATGGATTTAGATTCGATGTTGTCAATCTGATTTCAAAACCAGAATCATTTGAAGATGATTTCGAAGGCGATGGACGGCGTTTCTATACAGATGGGCCCAATATCCACGCCTATTTACAAGAGCTCAATCAAGAATCCTTTGGACAGAATCCAAATCTTATGACTGTTGGTGAAATGTCCAGTACAAGTATTGAAAACTGCATTAACTATTCACATAAAAGTGGCAAAGAATTATCCATGGTATTCAATTTCCATCATCTAAAAGTTGATTATCCAAACAATCAGAAATGGGCGCTTGGAAAACTGGATTTCTTTGCACTCAAAAAACTATTCAATGATTGGCAGACACAAATGCAGGAAGGTGGTGGTTGGCAAGCACTCTTCTGGTGCAATCATGATCAGCCACGGATTGTTTCCCGCTTCGGTAATGAACATCAATACCATAAGGAATCTGCTAAAATGCTCGCCACTGTCATTCACTTACAACGGGGTACACCCTATATTTATCAAGGGGAAGAAATTGGCATGACCAACGCACACTTTGATACGATGGATAAATATCGTGACATTGAATCATTGAATCACTATCAGATTCTTAAAGATCGTGGATTATCACATGATGAAGTAATGCAAATCATCATGGAACGATCTCGAGATAACAGTCGAACTCCGGTTCAATGGGATGATCAAGACTTTGCGGGATTCAGCGATGTTCAACCGTGGATTGATGTCATTGATAATTACAAGACCATCAATGTACAACAGAGCATGGAAGATCCGAATTCAATCTTCGCCTATTATCAAAAGTTAATTATGCTAAGAAAAAAGCACGAAGTGATTCAGACAGGATGGTATTCACCACTCTTACAGGATCATCCAAGAGTCTATGCTTTCTTAAGAGAACTTGAGAACAAGGCTATCTATGTTTATGCCAACTTCTTTGAAGAAGATGTTAGTATAGAAATAGATGCAACACTCCATGTCTTATTATCCAATTATTCCACATCTACACTTTCTCCATCTTACACACTTCGACCTTATGAAGTGCTCGTATTATCCAAAAACCTGTAGGCAAATCGTTGATTTGCCTTTCTTTTGTCAACTATTTCACTTTTCTTCTTTACAATTTCATCAATAAGGAGTATCATCTTCTATGAACTTTATAAATATACAAAGGGAGGGATATTATGGCTGAAATTTATTCGTTGTTACATCACTTTGTTCTTGATATGACAAACATCCTGATGGTTATTCTTGAACTTATCGGAGCAGCAATTATTGTTTATATTTCACTGATAACTTTTTACAAGTTTCTTCGCCTGAATTACTATAAAACATCGACAGAACTACGCATCCGTCTGGGACGCGGGATTGCGATGGGTTTACAGTTTTATCTTGCGGCAGAAATTCTGCGCTTAATCACGATTCGGGATACTGAGGACATTTACATTGTCGGTGCGGTTATTTTACTACACGTGATAGTGACTGTTCTTGTCAGCTGGGAAGTACATCACAGTGTTAAATCCGTTGTGGAAGAAGAAGAACTCGACGAACATTGTAGAAACTGCTAGGGAAACCTAGCTTTTTTATACCCTTGCTTTATATTTTTTCTATGGTACAATCGATACAATGACTTCAGAAAGGAAGGGAGAACATGTATAGTTTACTTAACCAGTTGCATTTGCTTAGCAATGGAATGGTTACCATCACAGTAACGATACTTAATACACTCGGATCGATCATCTTACTATTTTCATCCATTCAGGCATTTGGTTTTTGGCTACGAAAAATTAAGATTGAAGAGATCGCACTACGACTTGGAAGAAGCTTTGCGATTGGTATTCAGGTACTGCTAGCAGCCGAGATACTACGATTGATTACGATTCGAGACAACGAAGATTTAATGCTTATTGGAGCTATCTTATTATTACACGTGGTTGTCACCTTATTGGTGCGATACGAGGTAACCCATCACATAGACGCAATAAAAAAGAATCTAGGCAACTAGATTCCAAAGGTTGTGTTCGATTTGATGGATAGAACCTTCATTAACAAGATTCTGTAACTCAATTGTAACTTCATCAAATGAATAGTAGTTGGCAAACAGCTGAGCTACAAATTCAGTTGTTGGGTAGTTGTTTTCGGGATGATCTTCAATATATTTTTTTATACCAAGATAAATCATCCGCTTAAGCATATTGCTTCGCATAAATTCACCTTCTTTATTTAGACTGTTATTCTTCTAAACTACACGTATTCTACTCTATTTAACCACAAATGTACAGTAATCACACTTGCAAACGGTTAGTTCAACACAAAATGAAAACCCACATGGATCTTGTGGGTTTAGTAGTTCATGGTGCCGCCACCCAGAATTGAACTGGGAACTGAGCATTACCATTGCTCCGTTTTACCATTGAACTATGGCGGCAATGCCTTATTATAATAATAAAAAACAAGACAATTTGCAACCCTAAAACTATATATTTTTCAATCTTTGCGCAACTTTGACAACCGGCAATCCCATGACTGCATAATAATCTCCTGAAATCCATTCCACGAAGGTCGCTGCTTTACCTTGAATTCCATACGCGCCTGCCTTATCAAACGGCTCTCCTGTACGAATATAATCCAAAATCATTTGGTCGCTCAGTTCAATCATCTTCACATCTACAATACTCGTAAAGACATCCTGATGAGCTTTTGAGATGATTGCAACCGAAGTGATAACCTGATGGGTACGACTTGATAAAAGCCTTAACATTCGAAAAGCATCTTCCTCATTCGCTGGTTTACCTAAGATTTTGTTATCTACTACAACAATCGTATCAGAACCTAAAACCACCGCATGGGGGTGAAGTGACAGTACTTTCGATGCCTTTTTCAATGCAATCGATTCACACGCAGAAACAACATCCATGGTTGGATCAAAAGTCTCATCCACATCTGCTTCTACGCTTATAAATTCAACACCACATAGAGCTAACAGTTCTCTACGACGTGGTGACTTCGATGCTAGTATCAGTTGATTACCCATGAATCTTCTCCTCAAGAGCTGTGAAAATTGCTTTTGGAACAAAAGCAGAGGCATCTCCACCGCTTTGCACAATACTCTTGACGACTGAAGAAGAGATAAAAGAAACCTCTGGACGCGCCACAAAGAAAATGGATTCAATTGAAGGATCCAACATCATATTTGCGGTAGACTGTTGTAACTCAAACTCATAATCCATTACCGCCCGAATTCCACGAACCAAAACAGAAGCATTGAGGCGATTTGCAAGATGAATGGTTAATCCTTCACTAGCGACAACACTTACATTAGGAATGTGTGCGACTGCCTGCTGAATCATGTCTACTCGTTCTTGCAGACTAAATAAAACCCTTTTATCAGGATTAATCATTACTGCAACAACCAGTTCATCTGCGATTTTACTAGCACGTTCAATAATATCAAGATGCCCATTCGTTAATGGATCAAATGATCCCGGATATAATGCCTTCATACGCCCTCCAAGAAAAAAGGTGTGTTTTACTCTTTTGTAGCAAACAGACCCTTATCTAAAATCTCAATCACCTGATCGACTACATAATCAAATTCACTTTCATCCTTAAACATAACCCAGTTCAAACCGATAAAGTTTGAAATACCCATCAAAAGAAAACTGATAACCTCTGGGTCATACATTTTCATTTCCTGATTCGCTTGAGCAATCTCAATTTGCGTCACATAGTTTTGAGCAAATTTTGTATAGTAATCCACAAACAATTTTTTCTCAATATACAAAGATTCCCATATAATGTTATAGATGTGCTTGTTATCATAAATAAACTGTAGAAAAGCCTTTAAGCCAAGACGTTCAGCTTCTTTTCTAGAATCACAGTTCTTAATCGCTTTAGCAATATTCATGCGAATACGATGACTGTATTGCAAAAGCAAATAGCGATACAAACTCATCTTATCTTCAAAATAGATGTAAAAAGTTCCAGGAGCAACGCTTGCCAAACTCGTTATATCATTAATCGACGTTGCATGAAATCCCTTTTGGAGAAATAACTGCTCCGCTGAATTTGTTAGACGATCCAACGTGGCCTGACCACGTTTTGTTTTTGGCTGATTTACAAATGTCTGCATGCCACCACTCCCATCAATTGCGACATCATCATATCATGACAT
>DOKQ01000066.1 GCA_003510215.1 Erysipelotrichaceae bacterium | reverse complement strand
GAAAGAGCTTCTGAAGTGCCTGTTTGAACCTCAACATCAAAGTTGGTAGGATTTAAACTGATACTTGGCCAGTGTAGGGTATTATCCTTTAATCCCTGATAGATCACAATGGACCCAACAAGCACAAGACCCCACAGGATCATCGAAAAGGCTAACCACAGTTTATTTCGTCTCATCGCTCTGCCTCCAAAGCAGAATTGCTTTAACAATATTGCCAATAGCTGCCGCTATGATGAAAATAATCCATGTATAGTGCCATGCCAAGGTAGTAAAGCTTATAAACAGATAAATCCCGACAACGATAAGCCAGTAAGCCGAACTGACAGTTTCGAAGATGGCACGATCTTTTGCCTTGGCACTCTTCCACTCTTTAAACTCTTCCACAAGTGTATCTTCTTCCCGGCGATAACGACTTTTTGTCATCGCATTGTAGACAAGCAATCCTGTGGCAATCGCAACAAACGTAAACATCATGAGTACACCAATCACAGATTGATTAACAACTTCCGAAAAGAACACAACCATCATCGGACTTAAAATGTAAAGCATAACTGCAGTTGCCACAAGAACTGCACTTTTCTTTCGTTGTTCTGGAGTTTCAACTGAAAGTGTGTGTCGTTCTTTCAGACCCTCTGTTAGTTCACTTAAATCACCGATACCAGAGATTACCGCTGTATATGCCTCTTCTTCGCTCTTTCCAAATCGAAGCTGATCATTGAATTTTTCTAAACAATTTGCAATTAGCTCCTCTTGAAGCTCCATTGCCTTTTTGGTTTTAGGTACATCGTCAAATGCCCGTTGGATGTAATTTCTAATTTTTGCTACCATAGCTACCTCCTAGATTAATGAGTCCAGAAGCCCCTTCGCTTCTTCCCATTCCTTTTTTGATTCTTCATAGTACTTCTTACCCGTTGTGGTAATGGAGTAATATCTTCGTCGTGCACCCGTAGTTTCATCTCCCCAGTACGAGACAATGTATCCGGCAGTTTCTAATCGGCGAAATGCCGAATATAACGTGGCCTCTTTAAGTTCAAACTGATTGTCTGTCTTTTCCTGGATATACTTATTGATCTGATAACCATAACTATCAGAGATAAGCAGTTGTTTGAGGATGATCGTTTCCGTGTGTCCGCGCAGTATATCGGATGTAATACTCATGTCATCCCTCCTTTTTGAGTATATATTATAATAATATACCTCGCCTGTCAAGGTATATATTTAAAATATGTATATATTTTAATCGAAGTATTAAAAAAACCGGCCGAAGCCGGTGTTCTTTAGCGATTAAATGTACGGATTTCTTCCACGATGTCCCACGTTAGGGTTTTCGCAAATTCTGTTAATAGATTGATGGTATCCACCACATCCTTACGATGAATCATCGCATAATGAGAGTGAATGTAACGACTTGGGATACTGAGTGTCACAGCAATAATGCCATCAAATGACTTATGGATTTCACCAGAGTCTGTTCCACCAGCCGCAAGCATTTCAAATTGAACAGGAATGTCCATCGCCTTGGCAATACCTTCAAGATGGTTAAGTAGTCCACGGTGACCTAAATGAGATGAGTCTGCGATTTCCATCGTCACACCAAATCCCATCTTGATCCGCTTATCTTCACCTGGAGTATCGGTAGCAATCGTAACATCCAAGGCAACAGCAACATCCGGTTTCACCATATAAGCTGAAGTTTTTGCTCCACGTAGCCCAACTTCTTCCTGAACCGTACCCACAGCAACCACGTCCGCCTGATGTTCTACACCTTTAAGATTGCGAAGCACTTCAGCGGCGATAATCGCTCCAATGCGATCATCCCAGGCTTTTGCGGCCAAGAAGTTCGGATTTCCCATCACAAGGAACTCAGACTTAGGCGTTACCATATCTCCAACGCGTACGCCTAGAAGCTCAACTTCTGTTTTGCTCGTAACACCAAGATCCACAAACAAATCCTTGACTTCCTGAACCTTATTGCGAACATCCGGTGTCATACCATGAGGTGCTTTGGAACCAACGATACCCACCACTTCATTTCCTTCGCGTGTGGTAATCACTACTGGCTTGGAAGGTAGCACATGTCCCCACCAGCCACCGACTGGATGTAAACGAATATATCCCTGTTCATCAATTTGCTTAACTAAAAAGCCAATTTCATCAATATGTCCCGCAAACATCAGTTTCGGACCATTTCCACTCCCTTTTTTGGTAAGGGCAATACTACCCAAATTATCATAGGCAACTTCATCACTCACTTCCTCACACCATTTTTTCATGACGCGAGAAACCGCTTTTTCATTTCCTGAAATACCATTTGCCTGAGTAAACTCCGCAAACAACTTCAGATTACATCCTTCAACAAGGACTTCCATTTTTTTATCTTCCATATTTTTCCTCCAATAGTGCTATTATACACAATTTTAACAAGTGAGATCAACCCGATGATTAATATTGTTCATCCTGTCTTTGATGATTCGTCGCATTCTTGGATAGATAATGATTCAATATATCTTCACCACTCATACCCAATAGCTGTGCAAGACCCAGATACTCAGAAAATGCCTGCCTGTAAAGCTCCGTTGTGAAATCAATCAGCAGGTTGGATACCAGCTGATAAATAAATAGAAACTGCTGCGTAGGATCTGAGTGAGAGCAAACGGACTCAAGATATTCTGTATCGTCTTTTAAATCAATACCCAACGAAAGAAAGAAATGTAAGCCATCACTGTACTCCTGTGCAATGATTTCCTGTGTGTTTGGGCCTTTAAGACTCCAAAACTTAAAGCAACGGGTTTCATTGGCCAACTCTCCAAGTTCGACCAAAAGAGCCAGAATACGCTTTTGCGTCGTCTGTTCTCTGGATGTATGATGCAATCTGAAAATGCGAGAATCAAGCTGATCCTGTTGTATTCGAATGTCAGTTAGTTGTACTTTCATGTTTATCACCTTGCACCATTGTAACATAAAAACCCGGAAAATTTCCGAGTTACATTTGTAATAATTCTTTTTGAAGACCTTCCTGAAACTGATTGGTATACAACCGATAGTAATAGCCCTGAAGATCAAGCAATTGACTGTGTGTTCCACTTTCAACCACTCTTCCCTTCTTCACAACCAGGATTTTGTCTGCTGAGACAATCGTCGATAGTCGGTGGGCAATAATAAAGCTGGTACGACCTTTCAGTAACGTATCGATGGCATGCTGGATAATTTGCTCCGTCTCGGTATCAATCGATGAGGTCGCTTCATCCAAAACAAAGATCGCTGGATCCGCAAGAACCGCACGGGCAAAGGAAATAAGCTGTTTCTCTCCCGTGGAAAGTCGACTTCCGCCCTCTCCCACATCGGTATCATACCCGGATTCCAGTTTTTCAATAAAGCTGTGGGCATTCACCATCTTGGCCGCTTCGATTACTTCCTCCATGGTTGCCTCCAGCTTACCATATCGGATGTTCTCGGTAACTGTCCCTGAGAATAAGTGTGGGGCTTGCAGTACGTATCCTAAATGGCTATGTAACCATCCGATGGAACGGTCTTGAATATCAACACCATCAATCAGAATTTTTCCACTAATCGGCTCATAGAAGCGACACAGCAAGTTAACAATCGTGCTTTTCCCACTTCCAGTTTCACCCACCAAAGCAACCGTCTCACCTACTTGTACATCCAAGTTAAAATCCATAAGAACGGGCTCCTGTGGATTGTAATGGAAGTTGACATTTTCGAAACGAACATGGCCTACCATCGGCTCATAATTGGCCTTCTTGGGTTGTAGGATACTTCCATACTTCTCGATGACTTCAGGCTTGTCCACAATGGCCACATCACTGTTAATCAGTGAAAGAACACGTTCAGCAGATGCCTGCGCCATCTGAAGTTCCGCAAGTAATCGGGCAATCTGCCTGAGTGGTTCAAAAAACTGTGTTGCATATTGCGTGAAAAGCATCAATGTTCCAAACTGAATGGTTCGTAGCAACACCTGATTCCCACCTACCACAAGGATGCTTGCCGTACTAATGCTACCCAGACCCATAACCACAGGCATGAATAGTGCAGATAATATGGCAGCACGAATGGACTTGGTACGCATTTCCTTGGTCAAATCTCTAAACTCCTCAAAGTTTATATCTTCGATTGCCATGGTTTTGGTTGTTTTTGCTCCGGAAATCCCTTCACTAAAAGCTCCGGTAATCTTGGAATTTACCTTTCGGACATCCCGATAGGTTTTTAAAATCTTCTTCTGAAAATATAAACTGATATAGGCAAGAGGTGGCATCACCATCATAATAAGTAGTGCCAACTTCCAGTTGACCACAAACATCACAATGGTAATCCCAAACATCACGGAGAATCCCCATACCATATCCATAAGACCCCAGGATAGAATTTCCGACAACCGGGTTATATCACTGGTCATACGGGACATAATCCAGCCCAGTGGTGTCTTATCAAAATAACTAAACGATAATTCCTGAATTTTAGCAAACGCACGCTGACGAATATCATAAGCAAAATTCATTTCAATCTTCCCTGCCTGTTTAATAAAGTAGTATACATTGAATGATTGCCAGACGATAAAACCAAAGTAGACAAGACCAAACAGCCGTAAGTCACTGAGCTGTCGATTGCCAATGACAAACTCGTCAATCGCAAATCGATTCATCAGTGGCAAAGCCACATCCACAAAGGCAAGCATAATCATAAACCCATACAGAATATACAAGTCTTTTTTATGAATCCAGAGCAGTTTCAGAATTTTGCTCCATAATTTTGTATCCAGCGTGTCGGTGTTGTATTGTTGTTCCTCAAACTTAATTTGACTCATCTTCATCACCTCCACGAATCATAGCGCTTTGGATATGTGCAATGCGTGCATACAATCCTTCTTGCGCCAATAACTCTTCATGAGTTCCTCTTTGAGAGATTTTCCCCTCTTCCAGCACAATAATCTGATCCGCACTTTGAGCACTGGAAACACGGTGTGTGATAATCAGTGTCGTCGTACTTGATGCAATCTGTGAAAGAGCATCCCGAATCTGGCGATCCGTCTGCGTATCTACCGCGGATAGTGAATCATCGAAAATCAGGATTGGGCTGCCATTGAGAATGGTTCGCGCAATGGCAATACGCTGCTTTTGTCCTCCGGATAAGGTAACTCCTTTTTCCCCTACCAAAGTATCATACCCCTGATCGAATTCATCAATGACCGTATGAACACTGGCAATTGAAGCAGCCCGGAAAACATCATCAAGAGCAACCTTCGGATTAGCCAGTTTGATATTATTAAGAATGGTTTTAGAGAAAAGGAACGGTTCCTGAAGAACAATTCCGACATTGCGACGCAAGTGTTTGCGGGCAATCAGTCGTAGTTCAGTGTCATCGATGGTAATCGATCCACCTTTGTAATCGTGCAATCGTGTCAGCAAGTGAACAAGCGATGACTTTCCACTTCCTGTAGGACCCATAATGGCAACTGTTTCACCTTTTTTAACAGAGAATGACACATCTTTAAGTACTTCTGTATCTCCATCCGGGTATTGGAAGCTCACATGATCAAAAGTAATGGTACCTTCGATGGCTGGTGTGAGTCCTGTTTCTATATCTTCGAGTGGTACATGAAGAATTTCATGTAAACGATCAATCGCTACACTGACTTTCCCCATATCAGATAAAATACGACCTACATTCCGGACTGGCCATAAAATCATGCTTACATAAGAAACAAAGACAAAATAGTTCCCCACGGAGATATGACCGTTTTGTGCCATAAAGACTCCGGATACAACCACAGCCAAAATTTGCAACAGACAGATGAAATCAGAGATTCCCCAGTACATACCAAGCAAATGAATCAGTCGATACGTTAAATCCCGGAACTTGCGGTTTTTCTCTTCAAAACGGATCACTTCGTATTCTTCACGATTAAATGCCTTAACCACACGGACACCGGAAAGATTTTCCTGAATGGTCGTGGACATTTCGCCTTCAGACTCATCCGAAGCCTTGAACGCTTTTTGCATTTTAATAAAGAAGATATAGGCGAAGCCAAAGATGAGTGGCAAACTAATGATGGCAATCCATGCCAAAGGTGCATAGATGCTAAATAACACAAAAGCTGCAATCGTCGCGATCGCAATCGCATAGACCAACTCAGATACCTGAGCTGCCAAGAACCGACGAATCTGATCCACATCGGAAGTACAACGTTGGATGAGATCGCCTGTTTTAGCTTGAACATGATAACTGTATGGTAGCAGCTGTAAGTGGGAGTACAACTCATCACGGATTTTGATCGTGACATTTTCACTGATCACTCCGTTGAGTTTTCCCCGAAAATACATGGCAATACCTGAAATTAAGCTGATGGCTAAAAAGAGTAGCCCCCCCACCCACAGGTGATTGCGTAAATAGTCAACTCCTCCAAATAATCTGGCGAGTGTGATGTGAACTGGATTGCTCATGGGTTCCAACTGAATGATATGATCAATCAGAAAACCGAACAGTAGAGGAGACATCAGTGTGGCTCCTACGAAAATAATGACAGAAATAAACATCCCGAGCATTCGGAGTCGATTTCCTTCAAGTTTTTCAAAAATAAATGTTAATTGCTTCATAATTCTTCCCTCATTTCCCTACATATGCCACAAAAAAAGGCACCTTCGTGCCTTGATTGATTCATTCTTTGCGATTATACGCAAGTACATCAAAGACACGGTCGTGTGGATGCCTTGCGTTGGTTAAAAAGAGGTGGCTAGTGCGTACACCATAAAACCCTGTTACAAAACATCATTCGATTTTTAACTGTTCTTAACTTAATCATGGTGTACCTCCTTTCTTAATTCTTCGTAGTACTTGACTTGCGAGTGAGCCCGTTAAGATTCCTGTTGGAATACTCATCCAAATCATTACGGGTAACCAGTAAACCATCATCACTGATGACCATATCACCATAATGGCCAGAATCTGACCCACATTGTGGAAGGTTGCGCTTGCAACGCTTAACCCTACCGGTGATAGAGGTGTTGTTTTCTTCAATAAAACAACAATTAGACTGCTAAGTGCCACTCCGGAGAGTGATAACCAGAATCCCGTCCCAAAAATAATACCACGTAATAAACTGGCAATCAATACCCTGGTGAAATTAATTGCAAACATTTCTTTGGGTCCATACATATACAGGGCAATTAAGCCCAAAATATTGGCTAGACCCAGCTTTACCCCAGGAACCGGTAGAGGTACCGTTGGCTCTAACATATGAAAGACGATGCTCATAGCTAACAACATCGTCACAATGGTCATTCGTCGAATTCTTTTTTTACTATTCATCGGACTGTCGTGTCCTCCCCAAACTCGTTCGTTGCATTCTGAATCACAATGACAACATGATTGGGTAAGCAGGTAATCGGTACATTGGCATATTGTACCCACCCCTGAATGGAGCATATATTGTATGGGGATGTTTCCTTCTCCACGCGGATTCTTTTATCCTTCACTTCGATAAACACATCTCCTAAGGTTCCTTTGACAGTGTAATTGGCATTTTTACTCATATCGATCCGTAATACTTCTTTATCCCGGTACGTTACGACCGCGATGGTTTCATTTGAAGTCTGTGCGACCACCACTAAACGAACTGTCGCATACAACGCGATGGACAGCACGGCCACAATGACAATGAAAATTTTATCAGCTTTATTCATAAACATGTGGGGTCACCTTCCTTGCGTGTTTATTTTAACAAACTTTTATCAAAAAGAAAAGGAATACTGCTTGAAACTCAACACCTTCATCGCTTTTTCATAAAATTTTCGTG
>DOKQ01000151.1 GCA_003510215.1 Erysipelotrichaceae bacterium | reverse complement strand
CCACAAAAATTTTATGAAAATTAGTATGTGATGTCTGTTTTCCCTTATAACCATGATCAGAACAGTGCCTTTGATAAAAAGACAACTGCTGATTTGTTTCATCATTGAAACGCAGAGCAATAAAATATCGCACACCTTCATCTTCTTTCCTATAGTATAAAAGAAAAATACGGGTAAACCTAGTGTTAAAGTCTGATAAATATGATATTTTATGTATAGGAGGACGAAATATGCTGGAAATCAAACAAAATGACGATGCGTTTTTTATTGGTGAAGACTATACGAGTCGTATTGCAACCTTAGTATTTAAGATTGAAGATCAGGTTATGTCACTGACTGAAACGGAAGTCGATGAATCTTTGCGCGGACAGGGTGTCGCGGGAAAGCTAGTGGATCATGCGGTTGACTACGCTAGAAAGAATGGGTTTAAAATCAAACCTGTGTGCAGCTATACAGTAATGCGACTTAATAAAGCGGAGTATAAAGATATTGTTATATAAAGAAGACCCACGATGTTTCGTGGGTCGTTTTTGTTTACTGGCGGAGGACATGAGATTCGAACTCACGGAAGCTTGCACTTCGCCACCTTTCCAAGATGGTGCCTTAAACCGCTCGGCCAATCCTCCAGTGCCTTTTTATTATACCAAAAAAATCAGGTTTGTCTATTGTAAATTTGATTTGTGCACATGTTTTGACGAGAAGATGATATTTTGATATTTTTATTGCAATAAGGAGGTTATAAGATGAAAAAGACGAGTTTGATTATCCTACTACTAAGTTTACTGCTTGTCATTTCAGCATGTTCATCAGGGTCCTCCAATCAGGATAATAACGTTTCAGACGAATTGCCAGTATTTACGGTTGCTCAATTAGCGGAGTATGATGGCAAGGATGGTCGCAAAGCATATGTTGCGATTGATGGTATTGTCTATGATGTGAGTAATGTAAGTGCATGGAATCAGGGTGGTCATCAGGGATTGCAGGCAGGGCAAGTGCTATCGGATGAGATTAAGAATTCTCCGCATGGTACTTCCGTGTTAAGTCGATTACCAAAAGTAGGGAAAATGGAATAGGGGGAAACCCCTTTTTCGTTTTTTTAAGGTGAATCTCTTTACATACCCCCTTAGGGTATAATAAAATAGAAGTGTCAAGGAGGGATTTCATGAAACACCCAAGTGAGAAATCAGTTGAAGTATCCAAGTCGATGATGGATCGGTTAAATCGTATCGAAGGTCAAATTCGTGGTATCAAGAAAATGATTGAAAACGAAACCTATTGTGATGATATCATTCATCAGATTGAAGCCGCTCGCTCGGGTCTTAAATCCATCGAGATGCTTTTGCTAGAGAGTCATATCCGCAATTGCGTTGTCGAGCAGATTCAGTCCAATGAGCTAAGTGTCGTAGATGAAGTCCTGACAACGTTTAGAAAAATGGTCAAATAAGACATAGAAAGAGGATACATATGTTAACAAAGAAATTAACGATTGAAGGTATGAGCTGCAATCATTGTGTCAAACGAGTAGAAAGTGCACTGTTAGACCTTGAAGGTCTAGTCTCAGTCAAAGTCAATTTATCATCAAAAACAGCTATGATTGATGTTGAGGATAACTTTAATGACACATTACTGTTCAATGCCATTGATGATGCGGGTTATGATCTGATTCAAGTGGAATTGGCTTAATTTTTGATTTAAATCAAAAACAAGAAATAGTTGATAAAAAAATAAGCAATAGTTGATTTTCAGTTATTGCTTTTCTTGACACATAAAGTTAGAGCATGTAAACTTTCTTTGAAAGATCTAACTTTCGGAGGTATGTATGAAGAAGTTTATTGGTTTAATGATGGCGATACTCTTGACTCTAGCAGGATGCACGACCACATCCTCAGAAGCAAATCAAATCGTCAATGTATATTCATCTCGCAATTATGACGTTGATAAGGATCTGCTTGTTGCATTTGAGCAACAGACTGGCATCAAAGTCAACCTGATTGAAGGAAAAGGGGATGAACTGCTTGAGCGAATCAATCGTGAAAAAGCAAATCCAATAGCAGATGTATTTATCACTGTTGGTGGGGAACACATTTACTACGCTCAGCAAAATCAACTGCTCATGGATTTAGACCATAGTCCATATCAGGCAAATGTAAGTGACCGTTTGCTTGGTCGTGATTGGGTAGCCTTAACTCAGCGTGCTCGTGTAATGATTTATGATGTGGACGCTCCACTTGACTTTGATGTAAAGTCCTATGATGATCTTGCAAATGAAGCCTTCGCTTCATCTGTGTTATCACGAAGTTCAACCTCATCCTATAATATTGCACTTTTAGCAGCAATGATTCAGCGTGAAGGATTGGTAAAAGCAGAAGCATGGGCACAAGGTGTGACAAAAAACTTTGCTCAAACCCCAACGGGAAATGATCGGGATCAGGCAAAATTTGTCATGTCCGGTCTTGGTAAGGTAGCGATTATGAACACGTATTACATTGCTAGATTGGCTCAATCTTCGGATCAGGAAGAAGTAAAAGTAGCTGAGCGCATTGGTGTTATCTATCCTGAGAACACACATATGAATATCAGTTGGGCAGCGATGATTAAGGATTCAAAAAATCAGCAGGCAGCTCAAAAGCTCATTCATTTCTTAATGGAAAATGAGGCGCAATCCGTCTATGCCACCAAAAATGGTGAGTTCCCTGTATTGGCAGGTGTTGAACTATCACCTATTTTAGCGAAGTATGGTGAATTTGATTTTGAAGAAATTGATTATGAACAATTAGGATCCTACGTGATTGAGGCTGTAAAAATCTTTGATCGAGTAGGTTGGAACTAGTGAAACAATCAAAATGGTTATTTGGGATAAGCGGATCGTTCTTCGGTCTGTTCATCCTTTTTGTCATTTTCGAAGCCTTTCTTCGATTATTTACACCACCTTCGCAAAGTTGGGCGCATATTGTCGAGTTTATGCTCCCCAATATGATCGAATCTACGCTGATTCTAGCAATTACTACAGGAATGCTTACGGCCATCATCGGATTTACATTAGCCTACTTCGTAACTGTATTTGATTTTTGGGGGCGTAAATGGATGCAACTGCTTCTGTTTATACCACTCGCCATTCCTCCATACATACTTACCTATACCTTATCCTCCATGTTTTCATACACGGGAATCGTCCAAACGTTTTTTAGAAATACATTGCAACTATCCTTGCCTGGCACCTTCTTTCATTTACCGCCAATGCCCTTAGCTATCTACGTCTTCGTTAGCACACTCTTTCCATATGTATACATAACTTCACTAGGGTTTTTAAAGCGGATGTTAGGGAACTACGTTGAAACGGCATTAACCATGCAAAAATCATATGGACAGATTTTCAAGGACATCGCTCTACCCCTAAGTATGCCAGCTATTTTGGCAGGAGTCCTACTTGTCGTATTGGAAGTCATAGGAGACTTTGGCGTTGTCATGTACCTTAATATTCCAGCGTTTTCAACATCCATCTTCCGATCCTGGGTATCTTTAGGAGATTTTGACAGTGCACTGCGTTTGTCCGCAGTTATGATGGGATTTGTCTTTCTTTTCTTAATGATTGTTGGATTCTTCAAGAAAAAAACGGGAAGAATTTTACCTTCAAAGCCACGGAATTTAAAAAGAAAAAAACTTACTGGACTTCAAGGAGTCGCTATGAGCACACTTTTTATCACCATATTGACGCTCTTTCTAGTGATTCCTGTCCTACAACTGTTATTCTGGTCCTGGGCAAGTTATGCAAATATCCGTTGGACCATGTTTATCAATGCTTTGGTTACAACACTAATCAGTAGTGTACTTATCTCCGGGCTGATTGTTGTCATTGCCTTACTCATATCTACGGACCACCGAATCTTTTCGAATCTTCGTACGTCGATCTTAACGAAAATTTCCATTCTCGGATATTCAATTCCTGGAAGTGTCGTTGCTATGCTGGTTCTATTCTTCTTTATTCAGATCTCTTCGTGGTTAAAGTTTCCATTACACACCTCGATGTCCATGCTTGTGGTTGGACTCGTTATTCGATATCTTGGGTTAGGGATACAGAACATTGCGGGTGGATATCGAAAAATTGGCACCAGATATCATGAAGCTGCACAAACATTGGGGAAAAGTTATTTAAAGGCATGGGTAACCGTGGATATACCCCTGTTACTTCCGGCACTATTAAGTGGATTCGCGTTGGTATTTATTGATGTTATCAAAGAGTTACCTCTGACTCTTAACTTGCGTCCATTTAATTATCATACGCTCGCCACTCAGGTTTATCAGTATGCATCCGATGAACAGGTAATTGAAGCCGCCATACCTTCGTTGGTGATTATTTTGCTTAGTGCACTACTTATATGGCTAATTACCTATCCCATGATGAAGGAGGATGTATAATGTATTGTCAACTTAAAGATATTTCATTTCAATATGATGAACAACCGATTATTCATCATTTTTCCATGAGCATTGAAAAAGGAACGATAACCGCCATCCTGGGTCAAAGTGGACGTGGCAAAAGCACACTACTTCGCATTTTAAGTGGATTGGAGCGCCCGAGCGAAGGTGTGATGATTCTAGATCAGGAAACCATCATCGACCAGAACACCTATGTGGAATCGTCAAAAAGAGAAGTAAGTCTTGTCTTTCAGGACTATGCACTATTTCCGCACATGACGGTCTATCAGAATATCGCATATGGCATCCGACGTTTGAACCGAAAGGATAAACATCGGATGATCAGTGATTTACTTGAGGCCACCCAACTGACTGCGTTTTCAAAAAGATACCCATCTCAGTTGTCCGGCGGACAGCAACAAAGAGTCGCTCTCGCTCGAGCCCTGGCCTTTTCCCCAAAACTCCTCTGCTTGGATGAACCTTTCTCAAATCTAGACAGTGAGCTGAAAGCAGATTTACGTGTATGGATGAAGGCATGGTTTAAAAAACAGGGGATAACTGTGGTGCTTGTGACCCATGATAAAGAAGATGCTCTTTTGATGGCAGATCAAATTATAGACATGGATGCATAATCGCATCCTTTTTACTTTATGTAATGCATTTCATTGTTCAATGATGTAAATCTAAGCGCTTTCATGATAAAATTCAGATGGAAGCGAGGGAATTCTATGAAGAAAAAAATATGGAGTTATTTACTCATTGTCGTCATGCTAATTTCACCTTTTTTATCCTTAAAAGATGTGTTTAAGGTAAAGGCAAATCAGGAAGTGACGATTACATTTAACTACCAGCGTGAAGATAACAATTATACCGATTGGAATCTTTGGGTATGGGAAGAAGGGAAGGATGGTTCACAATACAACTTCAGTGAAACCACTGATTTTGGTGTGAGTGCTACACTGACTTTCACAACCACATCCGATACTTTTGGTTTCATTGTTCGTAAGGGCAGCTGGGAAGCCAAAGATGTGGA
>DOKQ01000148.1 GCA_003510215.1 Erysipelotrichaceae bacterium | reverse complement strand
TTGGATATTGGTAATGGTCCATAATGATTTGGCGCAAGATCATAGGATCAAGCATGTTCATAAAACTACCTCCCTAAAAAAATAAATCAACACATTTTTCTAATGTGATATCACGTAATACTTCCACAAAAGCATCAATCTCTTCTTTTGTATTATAGAAATAAAGACTGGCACGGAGCGTTTCCGTTGTTCCCATTTCATCCATCAGAATTTTAGCACAATGATGACCCGAACGGACTGCGATACCACGAGAACTGATATACGTTGCAGCATCCTGGGCGAAAATTCCATTGGCATTAAATGTGACAATGCCTGTGAGTGCTTCCTTGTTATAGACCGTAATATGACTGAAACTTTGAATCTTACTTACAAGGTACTGCTTCAGCTCATGCTCATAATTCATGATTTCTTCCATACCGATGTTTGAAAGATAGTCAATTGCGGCTTTCAGTCCAAATAGAGCTTCAATGGCGGGCGTACCCGATTCAAACTTAAATGGTGGATTCTTCATAATAATATTGCCTGTCACATCAAAGCGGGCATTGCTACCACCGCCCAGTGTGACTGGATCCATTGCCTTAAGCAAATCAAGTTTTCCATAAAGTACACCAATGCCTGTGGGTGCGCACATTTTGTGACCTGAGAAACTTAGAAAATCTACATCCCAGTCTGTCACATCCGTTGGTATATGAGGTACCGACTGTGCTCCATCAACGACTAAAATTGCACCATATTCATGAACAACCTCAGCAATTTCCTTGATTGGCGCAATATAGCCCAGTACATTGGAAATATGTGGCAAAGTCACCACTTTGACTCTTGAATGCATGGCTTTACGTATATTCTCAAGTGTTAGCTGACCATCCGTTTCAAGAGGAATGTATTCAATGAGCGCTTTGGTTGCCTTTGCGGTATCAAACCAAGGCAAGATATTGGAAGCATGTTCAGCTTCTGTCGTTAAAATCACATCATTTTCCTTAAGATGCTTTTTCCCCCAACCATAAGCTACCAGATTCAGCGATGCACTTGCACCCGAAGTGAAAATCACTTCTTCACTTTTGCACCGGATAAACTTCGCAACCGTTTCACGGGCATCTTCATATGCCTGCGATACCTGATAGGACAAATCATAATCTCCACGGTGGATATTCACCGACTGATCAGTATAATAAGATACCACGGCGTCAATCACGGATTGAGGTTTGAAGGTTGTGGCGGCATTATCAAAATAGATCAGAGGAAATCCCTGCATCTTTTTGCCTGAAAGCATTGGAAAATCTTTTCGGATGTGATTTACATCAAGCATGACTCACTCACCTTCTTGAGTATTTCTTCACTTAGTCTTTCCTTAATTGACTCATCATCAATAACATCAATGATGGGCAACAGGTAGCCTAAGGTAATCAGTTTTAACGATTCACTGCGACTCATCCCGCGTGATTGAAGATAGTATACCTGATTGATATCCGGTTGTCCCATCGACGCAGCATGTGAAGCTTCAACTTCATTTTCATCAATAATCAATTTCGGATTGACCGTTGTTTTTGGCTTTTCATCGAAATTCATGACACGACTAATCTGATGGGTTTTCGCACCCTTCGCCGCTTTTTCAATTTTCCCGACGACTTCTAACAGATATTCACATCCCTTAAGGACGATACTGTAGTTGTCCAGTTGTGCAGATGTTTTTCCCTTATGATGAATAGCTGTATGTGTTGCTTTCAATGTGGATTGAATCAAGGATGCTCCACGCACAAAGATTGAAGCACCTTCTTCCAGAAGATGATATGTCGCGGCTTTTTCATGATTACCGGCAGTCAGTTCACCAATGGCTAAAGACACTGAAGAATTTTGTTTGATTCCCCAGTTCTCAATAACTTTGATTGACTCTTTAGAATCATTGTTGAAAAGCATCGACCATGTGGAATCACGATCCACTTCGACACGAAGATTTAATTCTCCATTACCATCAAGATTCAATAGCACACTTCCCTTGGTTTGCATAGGAACTAGTAATGTCAGATTCATCGTGTCACTGACTGTTACATTCAGTGTTGTCAGCGTATTGTGGGCAAGAGTAATCGAGTTATGCGATGTCACATCAATCATGACTTCACGCATTCTCTGACCCCCTTGGTGTATTGATTGCACAACTAACCAGGGTTGCAGGTTGTTTGCGCTCTTCTTTTTTGATTGATACACCGAGTTCTTTGCTTATCCAGTCATATCCTTCGTTATCAATTCGATTTACAAGGCTTGCATCCGAACTAAGTACGATCTGACCATCAATGAGAATATGTGTATGTGTTGGTTGAATCAGGTGGAAGAAACGTTCATAGTGAGATACGATCATTAAACCAATATCACTTGTTTCTACCATTTTGTTTACTACATTGGCAACGACTTTAAGTGCATCCACATCCAGACCGGAGTCGATTTCATCGAGCATCGCAATTTTTGGTTCAAGAAGCATCATTTGCAAAATTTCATTGCGCTTCTTTTCACCGCCGGAAAACCCTTCGTTGACATAACGATGAGCTAAATCGGATTTCATATCCAACTCCTTGACTGCCCCTTCCATTTTTCGGATAAAGGTAAACAATGGAATTGGTGTTTCACGTCGTGCGTTTAATGCAGCCTTTAAAAAGTCGGAGTTTGTCACACCTGAAACTTCCTGAGGATATTGCATACCTAAAAATAGCCCGACGCGACTGCGCTCATCCACGCTCATCTCTAATACATCCTGACCATCAAATGTAATGCTTCCTTGGGTAACTTCATATCTTGGATGTCCCATTACTGCGGAGAGCAATGTGGATTTCCCATTTCCGTTCGGACCCATAATTGCATGGATTTCATTTGAGTTTATCTCGATTGAAACCCCCTTTAATATCTCTTTACCTTCAATCTCAACATGAAGGTTATCAATTTTTAATTGTGCCATTCTGTCATCCTTCCTATCATTTTTTTCGAAACATTAGCACTTCGAAATTCCATCGTTATTATAGCATAGTCTGCACTAATTTCGGGAAATTACGCACCCATTTGCGAGTTTTTTCGCATTTGTTTGAGGATTTCATGAAACTTATCCGATTAAATCCGCATCCCGTTTTTAGTTTATTGCATTGCAAGGTAAAATCAACTATAATAGAAAAGATTTCACATTAAGGAGGTTATCTATGTTAGATACGATCAAGAAACATTGGTTTGTCATTCTTGTCGGAATCTTATTTATTTCTGCAAGTGTATATTTCGCTTATGATCAGACGAAAGATATTCTGCGAGGAAAAAAGGTTGATGGTAAAGATGTTGTCTTTGAAATTAATGGACAAAATATTACTGCCGATGATTTTTATGAAAAACTATATGATGAAATGGGCATTTCTGCCATTTACACATTGTTTGAGCGTGCTGTGATTGCACAATCCGCCCAATCAGACAAAGATTTGGAGTCCGAAGCTCGAATTCAGGCGAACTCCACGATAGAAAACTTTAAAAGTTACTATGGTGATAGTTATGAAGCTGTTTTGCTTCAAGCCATTCGCGGTGTAGGCTATAGCAAAGTTTCAGATTTGGAAACCTATTTCAAACACTTATTATTATTGGAAAAAGAAACAAAAAATCACTTTATTACCAACAGTGATACATTCTACGAAGAATTTTTCGAGAAAAAATCACCTCGTCTTGTCAGTCACATTCTTGTGGCTATGGACGACCCTACAAAGCCAACCGAGCAGGAACAAGCACGCTGGGACGAAGTAAAGGAAGCTTTGGAAAGTGGCAAATCATTTAAAGAAGTAGCAAAAGAAATGTCTGATGATACAGGTAGTGCCGCTAATGATGGTTCGATTGGTTACATGGACTCCACAAGTAGTTTAGTTCCTGAGTTCTTGTTAGCTGCTTTATCACTTGATGAAGGTGAGACCAGTGAATGGATCCGTACGACTTATGGTTGGCATTTAATTACTGTTGACTCAACTTCGGTTGAAGATTTAGAAAAAGAAGATGGATTCTTTAGCGCATTATCAACTCATTTCCCGAATGCTCAGCGTCAGATGGTTTGGGCTATGGCTCAAGAGTTGAATATTGACTTTAAAGGAAACAGCGAAATGGAGGAGCAATTAAAAGTGTTCCTAAAGATTACGGAGGGTGAATAAGATGAAAAAAATACTAGTCTTACTAACCTTGATTCTCACATTGGCTGGATGTTCAGATGCTTCCGTTCGTGTAAGCAATCGTAATGAAGCCGTCATTTCTGTTGGTTCAACCTCGATTACTCGTGGTCAATTGTTTGATATGATGATAAATCAGGATCCTGCAGGAACTGTCATCACCATGGCCAAGGAAATTATTCTAGCTGATAAAATTGAAGTAACGGATGAAGTCCGCACAAAAGCTCGTGAGACCTTTGAAACCATCAAGGAAAGCTTTGGAGAAACCTTCTCTGACTATCTTGTTCAATATGGTTACAAGGATGAGCAGGATTACATTGACAAAGCATTAATTCCATTTACACTTCAAGAATTTGCGACTGAGGCCTATGTGAGAGAAAACTTTGAGCGCTTAAGTGCCGAGTACTATCCACGTCAGGTTCGTATCCTTCAAACAACGAAGGAAGAAGATGCGAAAGCAGCGATTGCTGAAATTCAAGATGGAGCAAACTTTGAAGATACTGCCAAAAAATATTCCACATCCACAACGTACAAGGGTGAGATGGAACTAGTTCATAAAGCAAGTGGAAAGCCAACGGCGATTAACACCTACTTGTCTACAGTTCGTCAGCCTACATTAACTTCGACGCCAATTAAAGATGATACAAACACACTTTACTACGTCGTGCAAGTAATTGAAGCAAATCCTGAACGATTTTTGGATGAAGCTGTAAAATCTCTTAGTGCCATCGCAGCCATTTCTGATGAAATGTTTGTGAAGTACTTTGAAGAAGCGAACTTTCAGATTTATGATATCGACGTCTATGCAGGCGTTAAAGAAAGTTTCGCAAAATTTTTACCTAAGAAATAACCGTACTCACGGTTATTTTTTTATGATATGATTACAGGGTAGGAGGTGGTATTATGTGTATTTTTTGTAAGATTATCAATCATGATATTCCATCAAAGGTTGTATATGAAGATGATGAGGTTCTTGCTATTCTGGACATTTCTCAAATCACAAGAGGTCATACGCTTGTGATGCCAAAAGAGCATATGGATGATGTGTTAAGCTGTCCTCCGGTGTTACTGAGCAAACTCATGTGTGTTGCTCAGAAAATCTCGAAGGAACTGATCGAGAAGCTGGATGCAAAAGGTATCAATATCTTAACCAATGCCAAAGAAATTGCGGGACAGACAGTACCACATTTTCATATCCATGTGATTCCAAGATATAACGAACATGATGGTTGCAAGATAACCTTCATTTCAAGTCAGGACCCTCAACTTGACACAACGCTAAAAGCACTTAAGAAATAACAAAAATAATCAATCCT
>DOKQ01000120.1 GCA_003510215.1 Erysipelotrichaceae bacterium | reverse complement strand
GGAGATACTCTTGGTGCCAGTTTATGTTTTCCCATCGTCACACCGACAAAGTATGCAGCTGTATCAGCCATATACGTGGCAACAGCCACATAGAAGATCACAAGTGAACTTAATGACTCAAAATAGATAAATCCTTTTACAGCCAAGGCTACAATCGTTAACATAACAAACAAATAGGTGATACTGAAAAAATGTATATTTTCAAACAAGACTGATAGAGTAAAAAGTAGAATGAGTAAACTGACCAGTGTCACCATGAAATACTCAATGGGAGCAAAAGCAACACCAAAGGTAATGACGACAACCAGCCATCTCATAAATGACGGCCACTCCTTCTTATAAATATCGGCAATTTCTAGTGATCCTAAAAATAAAAACAGGATCACAAGCACATCAAAAGCCAATCCTCCAAAATACAGGATTGGACCCAAAATACCCACCAATAAAGTTCCTGTTAGTACTTTTTGCTTCATTTGACACCTCCGAAGCGACGATCTCTACGATTAAACTCATCGATACAATCATTAAATAAGTCAGCTGTAAATTCAGGCCAAGCAACTTCAGTAAAAATCATTTCTGCATAAGCTAATTGCCACAGCAGAAAATTCGATACCCGAACTTCACCACTGGTGCGAATCAGTAAATCAACAGCAGGTAAATCGGCTGTATCCAAGGCAGATTCAAACATCTCTTCGGTGAGCGCTTTGAGTTGCTCAGTATCGTATATATCTACAAGTCGTTTAACTGCACGGACAATTTCATCACGACCACCATAGTTCATCGCGAAATTGAGAATCAGTCCCGTATTTCCCTTAGTGCGATCGATTGCCATCTGTAAAACACGACGTGTATCTTCTGGAAAAGCAGCTAAATTGCCAATGGATGTAATGCGAATGTTTTTTTGAATTAATTCATCAAGGAAACGATTAAAAAACACTTCAGGAAGTTTCATCAGATAATCTACTTCTTCCACGGGTCTTTGCCAGTTTTCCGTAGAAAAAGCATATAGCGTCAATACCTTTATTCCAAGATCATTCGCTGCAATCGCAATGTTACGAACATTTTCACTACCGCTAAAATGACCAAATGTCCGTTGTTTTTTTTGTTTTTTAGCCCAGCGTCCATTACCATCCATAATAATGGCAACATGCTGACAATATGTTTTGTACATAGGATGTAAAAGAGGCTCACGAGTGTGAGCCATTAAACCGTCATGATTTCTTTCGTTTTTGATTCAGCGACTGCATCAACTTTTTTAATGAATTCATCGGTCGTCTTTTGAACTTTATCCAATGCGCTCTTTTCCATATCTTCCGTTAGCGTATCATCTTTTTTAATTGAGTCATTGACTTCGCGACGAACATTACGAATGGCTACTTTTGCTTCTTCAGCCATTTTGGAAACTTGTTTGCTTAAATCTCTGCGCGTTTCTTCAGTTAACGAAGGTACATTCAAACGAATGACTGTTCCATCGTTCTGTGGTGACAAGCCAAGATTAGCCATGTTAACAGCTTTTTCAATCGCTTTAAGAATAGAGCTTTCAAAAGGTTTAACAACCAATTGCTTCCCTTCCACAACTGAAATCTGTGACACTTGGTTTAAAGGTGTCATCATGCCATAATACTCAATTTCAATTTCACTCAAAATTGAAGGATTTGCACGACCTGTACGAACTTGAGTTAAATGATGTTCAAATGCTTCAATGGCCTTTTCCATTCTGTGTTGGGCCGAATCTAAATGTACTTTCATAATTGACTCTCCTTTGTGATTTTTGTTCCAATAATTTCACCACATACAGCTTTTTTAATATTACCACACTCATTCATGTTAAAGACAATCAAATCTACATTATTGTCCATACACATGGAAGTTGCGGTTGAATCCATTACACCCAGTCCCTGCTGAAGCAAGTCCATGTAGGTAAGTGAACTGTACATAACTGCCTCCGGATTGAGCTTCGGATCCTGATCATAAACACCATCGACACCATTTTTTGCCATTAATATGACATCTGCCTTAATTTCTGATGCACGTAGTGCGGCTGTGGTATCCGTTGAGAAATACGGACTTCCCGTTCCGGCTCCGAAGATCACGACTCGCCCTTTTTCAAGGTGACGGATTGCCCGACGCACGATAAACGGTTCAGCCACTTTACTCATTTCAATTGCCGTTTGTACACGAGTTGGTACCTGCTGTTTTTCCAAAGCACCCTGAATAGCCATCGCATTTATTACGGTTGCAAGCATACCCATATAGTCTGCCTGAACACGATCAATACCCATTGTTTCAGCGATTTTACCACGCATGAAGTTTCCGCCACCAACGACGATAGCAACTTCAACTCCGAGTTCGTGGACTTCCTTGATCTCTGCGGCTAGGTTTGCCAGAATGACTGGGTCAAGCTGATGTTGATGTGAAGACAAAGCTTCTCCACTTAATTTTAACAGAATTCGCTTGTACATGTGTACCCCCTCTTTCATTTTTTTAAAAAAGGACACAAATGTGTCCTATTATTTACCAAATGCCTGGCTCATAACTTCTTCAACGAAATTATCTGCCTTTTTCTCAATACCTTCACCAACAGCGTAGCGGACAAAAGCGACCGTTTCGGTATTTGCTTGTTTTAGATATTGACCAACTTTGAGGTCAGGGTTCTTGAAGAACAATTGGTCAACAAGACACATGTCCTGTAACGATTTGCTCAAACGACCTTCTAGAATACCAGCAAGAACTTTCTCTGGTTTGTTTGCCATAGCTTCATCATTCTTAATGATTTCAAGTTGAATACCACGTTCTTTTTCAACGATGTCTGCTGGCATATGATTGCGGGAAATATATGCAGGTTGCATGGAAGCTACTTGCATAGCAACGTCTTTCGCAACTTCAGCATTTTCGCCATTCAATACAGCAACCGCACTGATGCGACCGCCGTTGTGCATATATGAGCCGAAAACTTCATCATCTTGCTTGCTCACAAGTTCAAAACGACGAAGAGAAATTTTTTCACCAATCGTTGCTGTTGCTTCTGCGATTAATGTTTCAAGAGTACCTTTTTCAGTTGTAAGTGCAAGAGCAGCTTCAACATCTGAAGGTTGTCCATCCAAAATGGTATTGGCAACAACATCCAACAAGGTAAGGAACTGTTCGTTTTTAGCAACGAAGTCAGTTTCTGAGTTCAATTCAACAACAATAGCCACATTACCTGAAACGACAACTTTAGTTAATCCTTCAGCTGCGATGCGATCAGATTTTTTTGCAGCTTTCGCAATGCCTTTTTCACGCAACCAGTCAATAGCAGCTTCAACGTTTCCGTCAACAGCTTCTAAAGCCTTTTTGCAATCCATCATACCTGCTCCAGTTTTTTCGCGTAATTCTTTGACGAGTGATGCACTAATCATTGTTACCCTCCTTCTTTGGCGCATTTTCAGCCTTTACTTCACTACGTGGTTCACGAGCTGGACGGTTGCCATACTCACGTGGGCCACGTGGTGGGTAGCTACGACGACGCTCATCACGTGCACGGCGTTCTTCCATGCGTTGACGACGACGACGTTCGTTTTCTTCATTTTGCTGGTCTACATTTACAATGACATCCTTCATAGTAATATCTGCTTCATCTTCTGCTACTTGATGTGCAAAGCTTAATACGCCACCTTTGCTTTCTACAATCGCATCAGCCATCAAACCAACAATCAGTTTGATTGAACGGATAGCATCATCGTTTGCAGGAATTGCAAAATCAACAACATCAGGATCACAGTTTGTATCCACAATACCAAATACAGGAATTTTTAATTTACGAGCTTCAGCTACAGCATTGTGCTCTTCAGTTGGATCAACCACGAAGATTGCATCAGGAAGTTTTTTCATTTCCTTAATACCACCTAGGAAGTTTTCCAAGCGAGCTGCTTCTTTACGTAGTCCAGCTGCTTCTTTTTTCGTGTACACATTAATGGTTCCATTCGCTTCCATTTCTTCAATTTCAACCAAGCGACGAATGCTCTTTTGAATTGTACGGAAGTTTGTTAATAAACCACCCAACCAACGTTGGTTAATAAAGAATGATCCTGAACGAAGTGCTTCGTCCAATACAATCGTTTGAGCCTGTTTCTTTGTTCCAACAAATAGAACTTTTCCTCCACGCTCACCGATTGCACGCATTGCTGTATATGCATCATCCAGTTTGACAAGTGTTTTCTCCAAATCAAGGATATACACTCCATTTTTTGCCGTATAGATATACGGTTTCATTTTTGGGTTCCAGCGGCGCGTTTGATGGCCGAAATGAGAACCACTTTCCAATAATCTTCTCATTGTAACTACTGACATACTAAGATTCCTCTCTTTCCGTTTAACCTCCACCATTTCCAGCATTGACAACTCTATGAGCACGGGTCAACGAATCCATGGTGTGTGTTGTGCACCCTAAGATGCCATTTGATACTATAGCATAAACCTATCAAAATTTCAATTAAAAGTAACAAAATGGAGTAATTCGCCTTGATATACACGTCCATACATCCAATCTATTTCATTTTCTTGAATGCATCCGTGTACACCTGCTGCAACTTAGCTACAGTCACATGTGTGTAAATTTGTGTCGTAGACAAGTTCTGATGTCCCAAAAGTTCCTGGACTGTCCGTAAATCAACCCCATAATCAAGCAAATGTGTCGCAAAGCTATGGCGCAAGGTATGAGGATGCAGCGGTTGCTTCAACAAAGCTTTTTCACCAGCTTTCTTAACAATTAGCTGAATCCCCCGCTCTGTTAATGGCTTACCCAACTGATTCACAAACAAATATCTATGCTGATGTTCTTTCATCAAACCTACACGACCCAGCTGCAAATAACGATCCATCGAATCAAGCATTTCCTTATAAAACGGAACCACCCTTTCCCTAGACCCTTTGCCAATAACAGTGATGTTACGCCGCTTTCGATCAATATCATCTACAGTCAATGCAGCACATTCACCCACACGTAACCCACATCCATATAATAGTTCTAGCAAAAAACGATCACGAATACCCACCATGGTCGTATCATCCATCGATTCAAATAATTGGACAACTTCGGAAAACATCAGAAAGTCTGGCAAGTGAGCTTTGATTTTAGGATTTCTAATTTTCTCAAAAGGTTGAGCGTTTACTTGGCCATTTCGCTGCAAGTACGTGAAAAACGAACGCAATGCGGCGTATTTGCGCGCAAGCGTCCGTTGAGACAATGTCTGATTATTTTCTTGCAGAAAATGAGCATAACCCATAATCAGCGATGAAGTAACCTGATTCCATTGTGTAAGCTCTTCTTTAAAGCAGTAATCCAAAAACTGCAAAAGATCACTTCGATAAGCTACATATGTATGTTTCGAAGCTGTATTTGCCATGGAATGTACATCTAAAAAAGAATCAATCCAATGCCTCATGTGTTACAAACTCCTTTAGAAAAGCGATTGACTGTTCAACCATCTTTCCTTTACGTTCATCCTTTTTCGCGACAATATCACTCTTAACAATCCCAAAATTAGCATTCATCGGCTGAAAATGTTTTGGGGAAGTATGGGTGATGTAATGCGCCATGGCTCCAATCATGGTAAATGGAGGCATAATGAC
>DOKQ01000173.1 GCA_003510215.1 Erysipelotrichaceae bacterium | reverse complement strand
GGAACCAAGATAAGAGCCAAGATAGCAAGGATAGCGATAACTACGATTAATTCGATAAGAGTAAAGCCTTTTTTGTTGAGTAATTTTTTCATTTTTTCCTCTCCTTTTTCTTTAATTCAATTAAACACCAATTGACATCCTTTGTCAATAAGATTATAGGGGTGAATGACAGTTTTCAGAAAATGACCTGAAAATTACTGTTTTCCCGCTAATCTTTTTAGATATTCCGGATTACTGGATACTTCGAGGGCTGTTTCAAATGTAATTTGACGAGTATTGTATCGCTTTACAAGATCTGCCTCAAGAGTTTGCATCCCGATTCTGGAACCTGTCTGAATTGACGTTGCAATCTGGAAGATTTTGTTTTCTCTTACAAGGTTTGAGATTGCATCCGTCATAAGCATAATTTCATGGATCGCCACCCGTCCAGAAAGATCTGCTTTTGGAACTAATATTTGAGAAATTGAAGCTTTTAACACCGTTGCAAGCTGAGTCCGAATCTGAGCCTGCTGGTGAGTTGGAAACGCATCGATAATACGATCGATCGTGTTTGGAGCTCCAATAGTATGCAAAGTAGAGAACACAAGGTGGCCAGTCTCCGCTGCTGTAATGGCTAAACTTATAGTCTCATGATCCCGCATTTCCCCTACAAGGATGATATCTGGATCTTCACGTAGAGCACTTCTTAGCCCTGCCTGAAATCCAGTCACATCTTTATGAATTTCCCGCTGATTAATCAGAGCCATTTTGGGCGAATAGATATACTCAATGGGATCTTCTAGTGTTAGAATATGACGCTGACGTTTGCGATTGATATGCTCAATCATCGCAGCTAAGGTAGTTGATTTACCACTACCGGTTGGTCCTGTAACAAGCACCAGCCCTCGCGGCAACTCAGCCAGATCTTTTAGGATTGGTGGCAAACCCAATTGATCAATGGTTGGAATATTATTCTTCAGCAAACGCATCGCTATACAGGGTTTGCCCTGTTGGCGATACACATTGAGTCGATAACGATTCCCATTCCAGTCCGAATACGCCGTATCAATATCCTTACCTGAATAAAACATGGTTAATTGATCATCTGAAAGAAACTCCATTAACCATCCTAAAAGCTCCTTCTCTCCAATCGGAGGGAATTGAAGCTTCTCAAGGTTTCCAATTCTGCGCACAATTGGTTGACTACCTGTAACTAAATGAATATCAGAGCAGTCATGCATCGCAGCGTACTTAAAAATATCACTAATCATAGTTCCTCCTAATCTGCGGAGTACAAGATACGAATTCCTTCCTCAATCGACGTCTTACCAGTGGTAATCAAGTCTAGAACTTCATCTCTAAGCAACCGCATATTCTTAGATTGAGCATAAGCCTTTAACTGTTCCATCGAAGCACCTTCTGAAATCAATCTTTCCAAAGGTGAATCAATCAAAATAATTTCAAACACAGCCGTACGACCCGCATATCCTGTGTTATTACATTGTGAACATCCCACAGGTGCAAAAGCCGATTTATACGAAGTATGCAACAGAATGTTATCTGAAGACTCCACTTCTTTTTCTGCCTTACAATGTGAACACAACTTCTTGACTAAGCGCTGTGAAATGACACACTTAACTGATGAAGCCACAAGAAATGGCTCAATACCCATATCTACTAATCGAACAACTGTTGAAAGCGCATCATTGGTATGGATAGTCGATAACACAAAGTGACCTGTAATCGCAGCACGGATCGCAATTTCTGCTGTTTCAGCATCGCGAATTTCCCCTACCATGATCGTATCTGGGTCCTGACGCAAAATTGAACGCAACCCACTCGCAAACGTTAAACCAGCACGTGCATTAACCTGCACTTGTGTAATTCCTTCGAACTTACGCTCAATAGGATCTTCAACCGTAACAATCGCCTTACGTGGATTAGCCAACTTCGCAAGCATCGAATATAGAGTCGTTGTCTTACCACTACCCGTGGGACCAGTAACAAGCAAGATTCCATGAGGCAAACGAATGGCCTTCTCAATGAGCTCAACCGTTGGACCAGATAATCCTAAGCTCTTCAAATTATAGTCAATGCTTCGATCAGCGCCTAAAAGACGCATAACAATTTTCTCTCCATATGGAGTAGGCAAACTCGATACACGCATATCTACATGTATGAAATCATTTTTAAACTGAAAACTACCATCTTGAGGAATACGCTTTTCAGCAATATTCATACTGCTAATAATTTTAATCCGAGTTGTAACCAACTGATGAAACTCACGTCCTAACTCATTGTGTATCTGCAAATCACCATCAATACGGAAGCGAATCCGAGTAAAATTCTCCTCAGGTTCAATATGAATATCTGATGCATTCTGCTGATAAGCCTCTAAAATCAATGAATTGACCAGTTTGACAATAGGTGCAGAATCGACTCGCTCGGCCATGTTTACATCGTCCTGATCCTGTTTCTCAGCACTCGGTAAATAAGTTGCACTAAACTCATCCTTGATATTACCCATAATATCATCGGAAGATTTTTTCGAGTAAACTCTACTTATAGCTCTATCAATTTCCGAAAGAGGTGAAAGTACGGTTTTGATTTCCAAACCCGTAATCATTGCAATATCTTCCAAACAAGCGAAATCAAGTGGGTCATTGGTTGCGATAGTCAATGCCCCAGAGCGTAAATAAACAGGAATGATATTATATCTACGAGCCAGATTTTCTGGAACAAGTCGGATAACATCAAGTTCTACAATAAATAACGGAGAATCAATATACTCAACGCCCAAGCGAAGTGCCAATGTTCGTAAAATATCCCTCTCATTCGCAAATCCCAGTTCTGCAATAACCTCTCCTAAGCGCTTCTTTGAAGTCCGCTGTTCAATCAGAGCTAACTCAAGCTGTTCCTTAGAAATGACCTTCTCCTCAACTAACAACTGACCAATTGGAATTGCTTTCATAACAAACCCTCCTCATTATCTTGAAACATCATTCATTTCCCTTATAATATAAGTGAAAAGAGGTATAAACTATGCTAATACTAGAAGTCATCTTTTTTTTCATCCTAGGAACCATCTTTGGATCATTCTATAACGTTGTCATATACCGGCTCCCAAGAAAAGAAAGTATCGTTGTAGGTTCTTCTCACTGCACAAACTGCAACACCCCGATAAAACCATATGATCTTATCCCAATTCTAAGCTATGTACTCCTTCAGGGTAAATGCCGTCAATGCAAACATCCAATTTCCTCAAGGTATGCATCTATCGAACTGCTCACAGGCATCACCTTTGCTCTTACCTATATGAGATTCAATTTTTCCTATGAGACACTTGTCGGACTATTATTATCTTCCATATTAATCATCATTGCTATGATTGACATTGACACCATGGAAATCTATGACCGCTTCCAAGTCTTTCTTCTTGTCTTGGCCATCCCATATATCCTCTGGATTAGCCCATACCATTTCATCACTCATATTATCGGCTTTTTCATCATTAGCGTACCTTTTTATATCATCGCCTTAATAACCAATGGTATCGGCGGAGGTGACATTAAGTTAATTGCTATGGCCGGTCTTTTACTTGGATGGCAAAACACACTTGTAACATTCCTTCTGAGCAGTATCTTAGGAGGTATCGTCGCCATCATCTTAGTAGCAACTAAACAACAGGACAGAAAATCTCTTATCGCATTTGGTCCTTATCTCTGTATTGGCATCTTTATATCGTACCTCTATGGACCACAATTGATTAAATGGTATATCAACTTAATTACTTAGCAGGCCAATCATCATCCGAATCATCCGGATTGCCATTAGATCCACCAGCAACATAATCACCCGAATAATCCTTATCACTTGAAGGCTCAATCTTATGAATCATATAAGCATCAATTGTGATGGTGGCTAAAGATGTGGAAAAATTATACGAAGATGACGACACCATAAATGTATTATTCCACTGACGTATCTCATCAAGTAATGCAGAATAGCGACTGTATGTAGTCTCAACGCTATATGTATACACAGACTTCAGTAACTGAGCACTACTGCTAGGAGCACTGTCCGGCAATGTAGCTTCACCTTTATAACCCTCTACGAGGGTTTTTAATTTGTACGAAGGTTCATCGACCAAAATAATCATACCCGATGGTGTACTGATGGCTGGCTCTGAAAGTGAAACACTCGTAATTCTCATATCGTATTTTGTTGTAATCGGAAGGATCCAACGTTCAAATTCAGCCGCGTTAATCGGATCTTCAATTTTAGCCAACTCATCATTAACAACAACTAATTTCTCCTCTTGACGATTCCTCAATGAAGGCGCAAGAGGCAAAGTCGCATCAATCACTGCTTTACGTGTTTCCAACTGCGATTTCTGCAACTCCAAAGTTTCTATATTGCGCTGAAGAGGCAAAATAACAAACGTAATCGACACAACCAGAATAGCCATGACTCCCATGATAAAGAGTAGTAAGGCTTCACGTTTGGAAATACTCATCGCTAATCCCTCCCTTTCATCACAAGTCGAATGGTTGTCGTATACTGACTGCTACCAGCATCATAAGCATAGCCGGTATAGGTAACTTCCTTGAAGTAATCGGTTCTCTGCAACCGTAGAACATAATTCGAAGGATCAGAAGGTCTAGGTCCAGTCACAGTCACAAGTAGCGCACCTTGCTGAAAACTAATATTCTGAAACTCCACATTGCTGGGCCGATTATAGAACAATACATTCAATGTATTTGAATCAAATCGAACCGCAGTTTTCAACACTTCGTTAATACTACCGACTTCAGCTGCCATCTCGTCAAGTTTCTTAATGTTATCCTGAAGTGTAGCAATTTCATTCATACGCGCAATTACGTTTGGACTTTCAACATAAGCCTGCAAGTCATTTACTTCACCTTTGAGCATATTATTGTCTAAAAATAGTTTTAACGAGTAAGCACCAATTACTAAAAATAGTACCAATAGAATCACTGCATAAATCTTGTTTGCAGAATATTGAGCCGCCTTTTCCTTGTGAATTTCCTGATAGCGGGCTAATAAGTTCATATCATTTTTTATCATACGATCACTTCCTTAAAAGCGTCCCATACGCATTGAGATAACGCGTTTGAAACTCCCCTTCAATCTCAATAAACTCAGGTTTCTCAAAGATTTCACAAGGAACGATTAAACCTTCAAGAACTCTATCCTTCACTTCATGAAGCAACTCATCATTACCAAATAAGACAATTTGCTTAATACCACTCTTAAGACCTCGAGTATATGAGAATTGAATCATTTTATTGATATTATCCTCAACAACCCCAATAATTTCTTCACGTCTAGAATCAGAGTAACTGATTAAACGTGTATTTCTAGATAATACATACTTACCCTGTTCAAACAAATACAATCGCAAATGTCCGCTTCCAACATCAGCCAGAATCACCTGCTCCTTCGAAACAATCTCCGGATTTAAACTAACAATTTTTAGTACTGAATTGGTCGCTGAATCAATTGAAACCAACTTGAGCTTCAAAAGTTTGCAAAGCTCAATAAATGACTCAATCGCAGACTGTTGCATAGCAACCGCCAACACACGATAGTTATCCTCATTTGTTTCTTCGTTGAAAATTTCCTCAATGATTACATAATCCATGATATAATCAGGCGTCAGATTCAAGACATCCATCATTTCACTTCGGATAAGAAGCGGCAACTTCTTAGCATCTAACTGAGGCACAAGTAACTCTCTGTAAATAATCGACGTATTATTTATACACAAATAACACTCTTTCTCCTTGAATTGCATTAGTTCCAATTCTTGCTTAAGCAAAAGATGTAAATCAGAAACGTTTGTAATACCTGAAGAATCAAACCACTCATCCGAAATTGCTACCGTATGAGTGTTTTTAACAGAAACTACACCTTTTTTTACCTTTGCCTCAACAAGATTGACAAACCCATTCTTAAACTCCATCGATAACGGCATAACAGATTCCTCCTCTTCTTACCCCACAGACTCATACATCGTAAATATTGGCTGAATAATCGAAATAACGATAAATCCAATAACTATACCAAGAATAATAATCATGATTGGCTCAATCATCGAAATCATTCGTTGAATCGCAGAATCAGACTCATTATCAAAGTAATCCGCTGTACTAATCAAAATATCACCTAAAGACCCAGCCTCTTCTCCAATAAAAATCATCGAAGAGAGCATTGGATCAAATTCTTTTGTTTTCTCTATTGCCTGGGAAATCAAATCTCCCTTACTTACATCCAACACTACATCTTTAAACAACTCTTCCAAATACGCATTACCCAATACTTTGCCTGTCGTCTCAATCATATCAAGGGTCTGAACACCACTGGAATACAATGATGCAAAAGCTCTGGCACAACGAGCAGAGTATACTGTACGATTTAGTTTACCAAAAACAGGCATCCGTAACTTCATTCGATCAAACGATATTCGAATCGAACGTATTTTTAGTGCAAAACGAATACCCACAACAAGAAATAACAGTGTAAATATGATACCAATCCAATTTCCTAACAAGAAATCACTAAATCCAAGAATGATCTTTGTGGACCATGGCATATTGGCAGGATCAAACATTCCAGTGATTGTAGGCAAAACAAATGTAACTAACATTAAAACTACAAATACGGATACTACCCCGAGAATCGCGGGATAAATACTTGCAGACTTAAT
>DOKQ01000047.1 GCA_003510215.1 Erysipelotrichaceae bacterium | reverse complement strand
CGGATGATGTGATATAATATTTTAAGTGATAATGGAGGAAATTATGGAAAAAAGAAAAGATTTACCCCTACGTAGTGAAGTTGCACTGGAAGATACATGGAATCTAGAACCTATCTTTGCCAGTGATGAAGCATGGGAAGAAGCCTTTGGGTATATAGAACAAAATCATTCGAAGGCACTTTCGTTTAAAGGAAGACTGACATCAGATAAGGAAACGTTTAAGGAAGCGATTCGCTTTCAGGAAGATATCTACTTTCGTGTTGAACATGTCTATGTCTATGCCCACCTCAAGTTTGATACAGATACCACCAATAGCAAATACCAGGCTTATTTTGCCCGAATCTCAAGTTTGTATGCTCAAGTAGCATCCAGCTTCTCATTCTATCAGGCTGAATTGTTATCAGCTGATCCAAAAATTATAGAAGGATTTCTTGAAAGTGATGAAGAATTATATGTGTATAAGCATGAGTTTGAAAAACTGTTTATCAAGCGTCCCTTTATTTTAAGTGATAAGGAAGAGCGTTTATTGGCAGAAGCATCCGAAATATTCAAGTCACCATCCGATACCTTCGGCATGCTTAACAACGCAGACATAACCTTTGAACCTGTGATAGATGAACATGGGGAAGAAAGTCAACTTTCGCATGGCCGTTATGTTTTGTTTTTGGAAAGTAAGGATCGTCGGGTTCGTAAAGATGCCTTTATGTCCATGTACAAAACATTTACCAGCTTTAAAAACACATTTGCATCCACACTTTCAGCGACAGTAAAGGCTCACAATTTCAATGCCAATATCCGTGGTTACAGCAGTGCCCGTCATGCCTCTTTGAGTGCGAACAACATTGATGAGTCTGTGTATGATGCACTGGTTGAGGCAGTGAATGATCGTATTTCATTGTTGCACCGATATGTCAATCTTCGTAAAAATGCGCTGAAACTCGATGAAATAGCGATGTATGATCTATATACACCTTTGGTAGAAGATATTGATTTGCCTGTAAGCTATGAAGATGCGAAACAGTTGATTCTCGATGGTCTGGCTGTATTAGGAGAGGAATATGTTGGAATCCTTAAGGAAGCTTTTGATAACCGATGGATTGATATCAAGGAGAACAAAGGGAAGCGCAGTGGTGCCTATTCCTCTGGCGGTTATGGAACCAATCCATACATTCTGATGAACTGGCAGGACAATATTGATAATGTCTTTACTCTGGCTCATGAACTGGGGCATAGTGTGCACAGTTATTACACCCGAAAATCACAGCCATATGTTTATGGAGACTATTCCATTTTTCTGGCGGAAGTTGCCTCCACAACCAATGAGATTTTATTGACAGATTACATGCTTAAGAAGTTCACAGATCCAAAAGTGCGAGCTTACCTGATTAATCACTATCTGGATGGATTTAAGGGTACTGTTTTCCGTCAGACACAGTTTGCGGAGTTTGAACATTTCATTCATATGGCTGCTAAAAATGGTACAGCACTCACAGCGGATTATCTGAGTGAGTCTTATTTTGAATTAAACAAGAAATACTATGGTGATTCCATGGTATACGACCCACAGATTGCGATGGAATGGGCACGTATTCCGCACTTCTATTACAATTATTATGTGTTCCAGTATGCTACGGGATTTAGCGCCGCAAGTGCCTTGTCTGCGAAGATTCTTTCGGAAGGTGCAAGTGCAGTGAAGCCATATATTGATTATCTGAAAGCAGGAAGCAGTGATTTCCCAATTGAAGTATTGAAAAAAGCAGGTGTAGATATGAGTAGCAATGCCGCCACCAAGGCAGCCATGGACGTCTTTGAACAGCGTCTTGGCGAACTCGAAGAACTGCTACTGAAATAAGTACAAGGCTGCCAAAAAGTGCAGCCTTGTTTTTTAGAGGTACCAATGAAAAAGATTCATAACGAATACAAACGTCATAAAAAACAGTATCTTATGATTGTAAGTGCTTTTTTGCTATACCTTTCGACGTATATTTTACACCATATTTCATTTCTAATTGAACATGTTTATGCTCGAACCCTCTTTCCAATAACCAATCAGTTACTTTCAACGCTTACATCGTTTATTCCTTTTTCAATCGCTGAGTTTCTGTATGTATCATTATATCTACTTGCTTTTGCTTTGATACTGTCCATCTTGATTCAGGGAATCAAAGGAAAATGGCTTAAAGCCATCAGAGAAGCACTGGTCATCATATCCGTGATTTATCTTGGATTTATGATGCTATGGGGATTGAACTACTATCGTCAGCCCTTATGGGTTTCGTTAAATATGCCTGTAGAATCTTCGAAGCAACAGTTGATTTCTACGGTAGATACGTTAACACAGATGACAAATCAGCTTGGTGTACGTGTGAGTCGTGATGAGCAGGGTATTATGAAACTATCGATACCAAGGCAGGACTTTCTAAAAGATGATTTTTTACAGATGAACTCTTTATTAAAACCCATTCCGTTTTTACAAGGGGTATATGGGGATGCCAAGCCTGTTTTTCTATCCAGATATATGCTATACACGCAAATTTCCGGGTTGTACTTTCCATTTACTGCAGAGGCGAATGTAAATATGCTGATTCCAGATGCCACATTCCCATTTACAGTGTTGCATGAACTGGCACATCAGCGGGGGATTGCACTTGAAGACGAGGCGAATTTTGTGGCTTTTGTAACTGCAATGAATCATCCTTCTTTGGATGTTCAGTATTCAGGGGCGATCATGGCTCTACGCTCAAGTATCAATGCACTAGCACGAGTTGATTTGGCCTTGGCACAAAGCAAGGTAGAAATGATTGACTCATCGGTACGTTTGGACATGCAGTCTATACGTGATTTTTGGGCTCAGTATGATGGTACAGTAGGAACAGTAAGCAATCAGATTAACGACACCTATCTGAAAGGAAATCAGCAGAAGGATGGAGTTGCCAGCTATGGACGAATGGTCGATCTGCTTGTCCGATATTTGCATCCCTAACTATTGAATTTGATTGATATTTCTGTTAAAGTATTTTTGGATACAGAATCCAAAATGAGGTGAAGATATGTACATTGAAGCACTCGATCTTAGACAATTGTCTGATTACAAAAAACTATCTGATTTTCTTGTTCCCTTTGGTCTTGAACTTGATCTTGTGGATGGGGCATATGTTCTTTATGATCAGCGAAAATGGGTTGGATGTGGCTGTAAATATCGAAATGTGCTGAAGAATTTTGCAATCGCACCAGAATATCAATCACAGCAATTGTTAGAGCCATTACTTCAACACGTAAAGGAAGAGGCTTTTAAGCAGGGTTACTTAAAAACATTCATCTATACACCTAAATCAAACAAGGCTCTTTTCGAGAGCCTTTATTATCGTCTGATTGTGGAAGATGATAAAGTGTGTCTTCTTGAAAATGGTCATCCATCATTTGAAGATGTAATGAAATCCTATGAAACCAACAAGCGGGGAGTCACCGGTGCCATCGTTGTAAATGCAAACCCATTTACATTCGGTCATCAATACCTCATTGAATATGCTAGTAGCCGCGTAGCAGCGCTCGATGTATTTGTGGTTGAGGAAGAAGCTTCTCTGTTCAGTTTTCAGACACGTATGCAACTTGTCAAAGAAGGAGTCGCTCATCTATCCAATGTGACGGTTTTGCCATCCAGTGAATACATGGTTTCAAGAGCGACCTTCCCTACGTATTTTCTTAAAGATGAAAAACGCGTCAATCGACATCACGCACAATTGGATGCGTTGTTATTTGCCAAAGGATTTGCTTCTTCAAGACATATTTCAACCCGGTTCTTTGGAGAGGAACCGAAAGATATCACTACAAAAAATTACATGGACATTTGTGCGAAGATTCTTCCGGAACATGGCTGCAACGTCGTGATCATTCCGCGAATTTCTGCAGATGAAACCCTGATCTCTGCCACTACGGTTCGTGAAGGTTGGAAAAGGAAGGATTGGGCATTGCTGGAAAAGTTGGTTCCGTCGAGTACCTTAGCCTATTTAACATCTCATGAGTATCCTTGAGGCTCGAGAGCGTCGTGGCCTTAAAATGAAGGCACTTGCTTCATCTTCACTTACGTGGATTACGATTAAAGCCAATGCCATCTCATCCATCCGATTGCATCCACTGATGTCAAGTATGGTGGTCATTGCTTATGATGAACTCCTCAATACCATACCGTTGTGCAAGCAGGAAGCAACCCTTGATGCAGAAGGTCTGGTTATCTATGTGGCAACGAATCTCAGTGGGATTGAGGCTAAAAAACGATGTGTAAGCATGGAAGAGAATCATCCTATTGGACGTCTGGTTGATTTGGATGTCTTTGAAGGTGGAAGCAGTATTTCAAGAAGTGAATTGGGTATAGCCCCTCGTCTTTGCTTTCTTTGTGAGCAGATGGCGGCACAGTGTGTTCGATCAAAAACTCATGATATTTCGTTAATTGAAGCTTATTCACTCAAAGAAGCAAGAGACTATCTACTAAAAACTCAGGGGCGAAGCGCGATGTTTGGAATGGTTGCTGAGTTAACACGGTTTCGTACCTATGGATGTGTGGGTGTTATGCATTCAGGTGTTCATACGGACATGGATTTTTTTACCTATCTGGCAAGTCTGCGGGTTTTATGGCATCAGTTTGATTTGATGGACCATCAGATGACGGGTAATTTTACACAGCTTCGCGCGTTTGGTCAACGAATAGAGGCGCACATGTTTGAAGCAACATATGGGAAAAACACGCACAAAGGGGCCATTTTTCTGCTCTTGTTTGCGATCAGTGCGGATATGGCAAAAAAAAGTATTCAAAAGCGAATTGAACATATACGTTGGCTTGCGAGTGAGGTTAAGAAGGATTTTGATCAGACTCCGTTAACCTATGGACTGTTTGCTTCGAAAAGCTATTCGATTGTAAGCATTCGTCATCTGGTGCTCGATGGTTTATCCTGGGTGTATCAAACGTTGGTTCCCAAGATCGGTGTCAGTGAGGATGAACTGATGGCAAACATTATTTCCTGCATTGATGATACCACCACGCTTAAGCGAAGCGATTTGGCAACACTTCGCTTTTTGCAAAGCTGGGCAAAAGAACTGTTATCAAGAAGAGAATATGATTCTATGAAGGAGTTGGATGATTATTATATGAAGCATCGGTTGAGTAGTGGAGGATGTGCGGATATCTATGCGCTTGCTTACTACATTGCCTTAAGGGAGGGTAAAGTATGATCGTTTCAAAACCTGCAGTTGCAGGAACGCTTGAATCAAATGATTGCTACGTCACGGTACTACCGAATCATTCATCGGGAATACAGTTGGTGATTCGCAGCATTGTAATGCAAAAGTATGGTCATTTGATTGAAAAGACCATCCGAGAAGTTTTGGAAGAGTATCAAATTGAACATGTTTCGCTGACTCTTGAAGACAAAGGTGCCCTTGATTTTACCATTAAGGCACGTGTCAAAACAGCGTTGGAGCGAAGCGTATGAACGGCCGTTCGTATCTTTTTATCCCTGGAAACTCAGCAGGGATGATGGTGAGCAGTTTTGTGCTCGATGCGGATGTGCTGATATACGATTTGGAAGATGCGGTATCCTTGGATCAGAAGGACAGTGCTCGTCACCTCGTCAATGAGGCTGTACGCTTTTTACCGAAAAGGAGTCAATGTTGGGTACGTGTGAACCCGTTGGATTCCCCATACTTTATGAAGGATGTCGATGCTCTGATTGATAGCCCAATCGATGCCTTTCTACTTCCAAAATGTGATGATGTCCGGTTTAAGGACATGTATGCTTACATTGAAGCGACAGCCAAACGTAAAAACGTACATATCAAGCCATGTGTTGCGTTGATTGAAAGTGCCACAGGTGTGTTTACACTACCGAAACTGATAAAGCTGAATGTATCCGGTCTGTTTCTTGGGGCTGAGGATTTATCCGCTGATATGCACATGACACGTACTAAAGGGTCAGATGAGATTATGCTTGCGCGTCAGCAAGTCGTGCTGCATGCACGAGTCAAAGGCATTGTCTGTATTGATACGCCGTTTGTGGATGTGGATGATATGGATGGTCTTCAATATGATGCCATCAAAGCGAAACAGTTTGGCTTTGATGGTAAAGCGTGTATTCATCCAAAGCAGGTAAGTCAAATCAACCAGCTGTTTGGTTACAGTGATGAGCAGCTTCAATGGGCTCAAGGGGTTTTGGATATGGCAAAAAAACATGCGGATGTGGCGGTGTTTAACTATCAAGGCTCGATGGTTGATCGACCGATTCTGCTACGTGCTCAACACATGGTGGATCTGGCAAGAAAGTGGGGTCTGATTCATGAGTAAATATCTACCTGTACGCCCTTATCAGCCGGTGGATGAATATTCGCCGATGATCTGGGAAAACAAGAAACAGCATCGGATCAATCATCAGGTTCAGTGGCTGGATGATATGAATGCGATGTTGGATGCTCTTGATTTATTTGATGGGATGACCATCTCTTTTCATCACCATTTGCGTAATGGGGATGCGGTGATGAATATGGTCATGGAAGCGATAGCCCAACGGGGATACAAAGACCTGACAGTAGTGGCTTCATCCATCTTTCCTGTGCATCAGCCGCTTGTAGCGATGCTTCGGGATAAAACCGTCACTCAAATCATCGCCTCCTACATGTCTGGTCCAGTTGCTAGGGCTGTAAGTGAAGGGGAGTGTGAAGCTGCCTGTGTGTTACAGACCCACGGTGGACGGGCACGCAGTATCCTGATGGAAGATATTTGCATTGACGTAGCGTTTATTGCTTCTTGTGCAGTGAATCATCGGGGTGATATTTCCGGCCAACATGGCAAAAATGCCTGTGGAGCTCTTGGGTATGTGATGGCGGATGCACTCATGGCAAAGAACGTGGTCGCCATTTCCGACAGTCGTGTCGAATTTGATGCACCTTCGATTGAGTATACCTGTGTGGATATGGTATTGATGGTTGATTCGATTGGCTCTTCCAGTGGCATTGTTTCCGGTACCACCCAGTTAACTAAAGATCCTGCCGGGTTGAAAATTGCCCATCTGACAGTGGATCTGCTTGATGCATTGGGTCTTGTAAAAAACGGCTTAACGTACCAAAGTGGCGCCGGTGGTATTTCTTTAGCGGTTACAACCTTTCTTAAAGAGAAGATGAAGCAGAAGCAGGTTGTAGGCGAATTTGCTTCAGGAGGGATTACTCGGGCGCTGGTAGAGATGCTTGAAGAAGGATTGTTCAATCATTTGTATGATGTTCAATGCTTTGACCTTGATGCGGTAGAATCACTGAAGAAAAATGTGAATCATCATGAAATCTCTGCTTCAATGTATGCAAATCCCAATCAGCTGGATAACAAAGTAAATCAGTTGGATGTAGTCATTTTAGGAGCTTCGGAAATCGATAGAGACATGAATGTTAATGTCACAACCGGATTTGATTATCAGATTCTCGGTGGCAGTGGTGGACATGCGGATACAAGTTATGGAGCGACCTGGTCGATTATTGTATCGAAGCTGGTTAGTTCACGAATACCTGTTCTTGTGGACCGGGTGACTACGATTACAACACCCAAGGATGATATCGATATCTTTGTATGTGATGTGGGCATTGCCTTTGCCAAGCGACATCAGGCATTAGCCGCCACATTAAAACAAACCACGCGTCTTCCCATCGTAACAATGGAAGAATTGGCAGAAATATCAGAGAAGTTGTGTGGTAAGAGCTTAACGATTGAACACGAATCCCGTGTCGTGGCTGTAAGTGAGTATCGCGATGGTTCACTTCTAGATGTTATCTACCAAAAGAAAAAGGGCGATTAGCCCGTGATTGTCTTTTGAAAATGCGTAAGAATGGATGCTTTGGTTGTTTCAATATGATGATAGACAATGGAGACAATGGCTGAGGTATCCTTTGATTTCATGGCATCAACCATCGCCTGGTGTTCATCGATACTGCGTTTCATCTGATCGTCAAAGAAAAGCAAAGTTAGGGATGTGATTCCACGCCAAAGATAGCCACACGTGGAAGATAGCGCCAGATTGTTTGACATATCCCAGATTTTCCGATGAAAGGCTTCATTAGCCAACACATAGGCTTGTTTATCGGTGATATGACGAGCATCATCAACCATCTTCTGAAGTGATGAAAAATCTTCATTGGCGAGGGCTGCCTGCAAGGTGATCTCTGTTTCAAGCAAAATGCGGGTTGCGAAGTGATCTTCAAGAATCTTACGGGTGACACCCACCACGATGGCCCGTTTATTATTCTGGATTTGGATAAATCCTTCAGCTTCAAGAAGCAGAAAAGCTTCACGAACAGGCATTCGAGAAATATTGTATCTTGAAGCGATGGTTTCCTGGCGCAATTGTTCTCCAATGGCCAGTTTTCTGGAAAAAATCTCATAGCGAAGTTTCAGGGCAACCTGATCTCGAATGGATGTTTGTACTATATGGTCCATATTCTCAGCTCCTCAAGGACTATTGTATCTTATGTTGACAGTTGTTTTCAATACATCAGGATGATGTTAGAATAAATATAAAGGAGAAATTAAAATGGCAAATGATATTTACAGTCGGGCATTGGATGCTCATCGCAGTTGGAAAGGTAAAATTGATACTCGTATCAAATGTGAAGTGAATACCAAGGATGATTTATCTTTGGCGTACTCACCGGGAGTTGCCCAGCCATGTCTGGAGATTTCGAAAGATGCTAAGGCGGCATATGATTATACCTGGAAAGGAAATACGATTGCTGTTGTTACCGATGGAACGGCTGTGTTAGGTCTTGGGGATATCGGTCCGGAAGCTGCACTTCCCGTAATGGAAGGTAAAGCCCTGTTATTTAAGAAGTTTGGTGGTGTGGATGCAATTCCTATTTGCTTAAATACCAAAGACCCAAAGGAAATTATTCAAATCGTCAAAGCATTGGCACCTGGGTTCGGTGGTTTTAACCTTGAAGACATTTCTGCACCACGATGTGTTGAAATTGAACGTGCACTGATTGAAGCTTTGGATATTCCTGTATTTCACGATGATCAGCACGGTACTGCGATTGTGGTTATTGCAGGATTGATCAACTCGTTAAAACTGATTGGAAAGAACAAAGAGGATTTAACCGTGGTGGTTTCAGGCGCAGGTGCGGCAGGAAGTTCCATTGTCCGTATGCTAAATGCTTTTGGAGTCAAAGACATTCTGGTGTTTAACTCCCGTGGAATTATTACAGCCTCTAACATGGAAAACTATGACTTTTTGCAAAAAGAGATTGCCCTAATGTCAAATAAAGAACACAAGGAAATCACGCTGAAGGAAGCCATGGTTGGGGCGGATGTCTTTGTGGGTGTCAGTGTCGCTGATCTGGTCAGTGAAGAGATGGTCGCAAGTATGGCAGAGAAATCCATTGTCTTTGCTTTAGCAAACCCAAATCCGGAAATCAAGTATGATCTGGCAAAAGCAGCAGGTGCGTACATTGTTGGAACGGGTCGTAGTGACTTTCCAAATCAGGTAAATAACGTATTGGCTTTCCCAGGATTATTTAAGGGAGCTTTAGCTGTACGTGCCAAGAAAATTACGGAAGAAATGAAAATGGCTGCAGCGAAAGGCATTGCCTCTTTGTTAAGTGAAGAGGAGTTAAACGCTGAGTACATTATTCCAAGTCCATTTGACCCACGTGTGGCGGATGCTGTCGCAGATGCGGTTGCAAAAGAAGCATTAAAGTCTCAATAATCATCAAAAAGC
>DOKQ01000007.1 GCA_003510215.1 Erysipelotrichaceae bacterium | reverse complement strand
AAGGATCTTTCGCTTCAATAACACCTTTTTCAGCATAGGATGGGAAATACTCTGTGATAAGATCCATCAGACGTTCAATGCCAGTAAGATGAATCGCCGAACCGCAATAGACAGGCATAATTTCGCCATTTCGAACACCAATGCGAACTCCCTTTAGAATCTCAGTTTCACTGAAGGATTCACCTTCAAAGAATTTCTCCATTAACGCATCATCTGTCATGGCGACCGCCTCAATGATTTGATCACAATAGGAAGCAACAATATCCTTATATGCCTCAGGAACTTCCTTTGCATTTTCACGGTCATTGTAGTACCAGGCTTTATCTTTCAGAATATTGATTGATCCGACTACTTTACCTTGCTCAATGATTGGTAGCTCAAATGGAATCACGGATTTACCAAAGCTCGTACGTAAATCTTCATAGGTTTTATCAAATGAAGCATTCTCTTCGTCCATTTTATTGATGAAGAAGATGGTTGGAAGTTTACGTGAGGAAACCAACTTCCAAGCCCGCTCAGTTCCAATTTGAACACCATCTTTTGCACTAACAACAATTAGTGCATTATCTGCTACCGCAAGACCGGATTCTGTTTCACCGGCATAATCCAGATAACCTGGCGTATCGATAAAATTGATCTTACAATCTTTCCATTCAACAGGCGCCAATGTTGTGAATACCGAAATACCACGTTTGACTTCTTCAGAGTCATAATCCAATACACTATTACCATCACTTGCTTTACCCATGCGGTCAGTAGCCTTTGTAAAGTAAAGCATAGATTCAACGACCGATGTTTTCCCACTACCACTATGCCCGAGCATACATATATTGCGCACTTGCTGCGCTAAATAGTCTTTCATAATTAGTTAGTTCCTTTCTATTTCAAATATGGTTTTAAGTCCGCAAAACTATGTTCGCGAACATAATGAATTGCCTTATTACCTTCATTGTCCAGAATTTCTTTATCTGCACCCTGCTGCAATAAATACTGAACCAAATCCAAATAGCCAGAATAACTAGCTCTCATAAGTGCAGTACAGCCATTGGTATCTTGTGCATTTACATCTGCTTTCGCACCCATGAGTTCTTTTATTACATCCACTCTAAACGCAAGACATGCCTCCATGAGAGCTGAGCGGCCCATTTCATCCTGAGTATTGACATCTGCGCCTTTCGCAATCAAATATTTCACGACATCAGTTTGACCAAGAAAACTTGCTCTCATTAAAGCTGTACGACCTTTAAGATCCTGTGCATTTACATCCGATCCTGCTTCAACAAGCATCTTCACGATCGCTAAATGACCTTTTTTAGCCGCACCCATTATCGCCGTTTTTTGATTTACATCCCGGTCATTGACGTTTGCTCCACTGTCTAGAAGAAAGCGAACAACACCTTCATGTCCGCGTTTTGCACTTCTCATCAACGCTGTTCTACCATCTCCATTTTTGATGTTCACATCTGCTCCGGACACAAACATGGCACTTACTTTAGATAAATCACCTGCTGCTGCTGCATCCCAGAACGTTTTGTTGGTTTGATCCATAGTAATTCCTCCTTTTATCAATCAAACACTAAATTGATGAAAAAAAAGATGGACACATTAAATCCATCTCAAAACTTTCATCCTATTTTATTTTTTTCTCCAACCGGTACAAGCGCAGCCAAAACGGTTGCATCCTGATAGCTCAAAACATTCACCATTTTGCCTCACCTACTTTCTATGTTGAATACTTGTGTTACCTATATTGTAAACGATTTCAAAAAATACTCAAGTCTTTTCACCTAAATGACACAATTAATTTCAAACTTAGAATGTTCATCATTTAACCCCAGATATATCTCACAAACGCCTCAAAATCTGCCGCATCAAGCTCCGTTTCTGAGCTTCGATCAAAGACATGTTGACCATCTGATAAAAACTGCGTCTTCGGTTGCAAGTAATAGGTTCTTAATACCCGATTAGGCACATCAGGTATCGGATCATTCCATGTTGCATCGAGGTACAGCATCTCACCATTAAGATACACAAGGTTCCACGCATGAGAAATAATGTGACTACTAATCATTATTGATCGGATATTCGCTTGATGGGCCAATAGATTGAATGCCCTGGCATAACCTGAACACACTGCTGTCTGATGTCTGAAAACTCCGACAGCATAAAACGATGGGTGATTTTGAACTTTCGTAAGATCCAAATCCAATACACTTTCATCATAGGCTGTCGTTTTAACAATATAATCATGAATGAGTGCAATTTTGTCACGATCACTCATCGAATCAGTAATAAGTCCTTCTAAAATACGGGAAGCACTCAGTCGAATCGATGCTGCATCGCTATCATCAATGACCAATTCGACAAAATAAGTTGTGACAGCGACTTCATCACCTTTCTTATACTCTGTATAGCCTTGCCTTAGCATAAAGGGATCAATCATGATACTCTCGAGAAACATATATACTCGCTGCAAGGATAAGCTCGCTTCACTCATATAGGACACATTCACAATCCCTTGTTCATATTTCTTATATAATAAAGCTGCCAGTTCCATTTCGCTAGTGATTGAATAAACTTCTTCCTTATTGAATAGCCGCTGAATCGAAACTCTTTGAAAGACAAACGAAGGCGCTATAAAATCGTTTTCTCCCGTCTTAAAAGGCTCTGCTCTTGTCGTTGAGCATGCACTCAAAAAAATGATACCTGCAAGTACAAATTTAATCCACTTCATACATCACCTTCGGCATGTGTGAAATGCGGCGAACTGCTTCCATCACAGTCTGAGTGTCCGTAGCCACATTGATTCGAATCATCGGACGGCTCTCAGCAAACATAGTAGATGTGTTGACAGCCAGATTAACCTCAATCAACGCCTCCTCAAGTTGTGCCACATCCGTATATATATTTGAGAAATCAAGCCACATCATAAAAAGCGAATCATTTTCAATTACCTTCACATTGCTTTTCTGAAGTTGATTTTTAATAAGAAGCATATTATTAAATGTATATCCTTTATGTTTCTTCAACCATTCATCCCCATGGATATACGCGGTTTCTATAGCCAGATATGCCAAACTGTTTAATGCTTTATACTGAAATCCATCCAAAATCTTCTGGAATTTTTGTCGAATATCCATTTGCTCGATATGTGTAAATGATGTCTGAAACGACTGCAGATTAAATGTTTTCGACGCAGATAAAATAACAATGGCATTCTCATCCAGGGTTTGAACACTCGTAAACGGGCAGTATGTCCAGTCCGCATGAATTTCATCGCTGATAATCTGAACATGGTTTGCTCTAGACATCTCAACAATTTTCACTAGATCTTCCTTACTGAATACCATTCCTGTCGGGTTATGGGGAGAACATAATAGGATAGCCGATGCATCCTTCATCTGCTCGCCAAGCAGTTCAAAGTCGACCTCATAGTGCGTATCAACCAGCTTCAATGGTGACTTCACCCATTCACGATCATTTTCTGTGATTGCCTTTGCAAGAGGCATATATACTGGAGTATGAAGAATAATTTTATCCTTCGGTTTCGTTGTTGCTAAGATTGATAATGCCACCGCAACATTCACGCTCGGTGTTGTTATGAAATGATTTGGATTCAATGTCATCTGATAGTGAGTGTTATACCAGTCGGCAATTACTTGATAAAGTGATGGATATGGCCTTCCATACCCTAAAAACCCTGTTTCAATTCGTTTAATTAATGCATCTCTTACTTGTGGACACACCTGATAATCCATTTCTGCCACAGACATTCTCAGAATATCACCACTCATTCGTGGATCTACTTTCTCATATTTAACGCTGTTCAATCCCATGCGTTCGACTAACTCTATATTTGACATCAAATCACCTCGCATCTATTTTAACATATTCTATTTGACATACCGTGATAATGGCATAAAAAAGTGACGAAGA
>DOKQ01000048.1 GCA_003510215.1 Erysipelotrichaceae bacterium | reverse complement strand
GTACCTAAGTGAAGTCCACCACCAGGATATGCCCAGACTCCAGCACTGATTCTAAACCCAGAAGTAATGGGACGAACCCAGCCTGATGAAGGTGCAATCGCATTTAGTGCCGCCGCAACTTTCTCAAATTGCTTCTGAATCTCTGATAGATTAGAAACGATCTCAGACTCCTTGTTCATCAAATCTGCTTCCTGACGACGATATTCAGCCACGATTTCTTCAATCGACTGTTTAAGTCCCTCAACGGTTTCCTGTGTCAATACCAGATTTTGGCGATTATCTTCAAGAGCGCCTTTCTGTCTTTCAAGTTCAACCTTATCCTGCTCAATGCGTTCAATTTCAAGTTTGAGCAGCCGAATCTGCTCACGGTCATAAGCAGATATATCGTTGATTCCCTCAACACGACGAATTAAATCCGTGAAACTGGAAGCTCCCATAATGAAGTCCACATACCCATTCACAGACATAAACCCTTGCATCATGACAAGACGTTCCTTCACGGCTTCATCACGCAACTCAACATCATTCTCACGTCGAACAATCTGATCTTCAAGTACCCGAATGTTTGCTTCCATACGATAAATGGAGTCAGACAATACTCGAATTTGTCTTTCCAATTCAGTAATATCTTCTTCATATTTAGCAATCTGCTGAGTCAGTTGAAGAATATTGCTTTTTACATCCTTCATCTGTTCGCGTATGGTTGTTAACTGATTTCGTGAGTCTGCAGCTTTTTTATTGATATAATCCTGGAATGCCCGACATACACTAGCATTTTCCTTAGCAGCCGTAGTAAAACACAACGACTCATAATATGCTTCGTTCTTACTAAAATCAATAGCGTCCGCTTGAATGGTAAATGACAAGACCATCACGAGTGCCATCAGTAAGATTGTGTTCTTCCTTAGAAACTTATTCATCGCTTCCACCTCAAATGCTTTGTGACTGAAACAAAACTACCCATCATACCTACAATCATCGCAAGGATGACAAGCGCTGTACCTATGTAATAAAGTAATGGTAACGGCGGGTGTAAAACAAACATCTGGGATATTAAAAACCCTCCCAACAATTCATATAAGTAGAAATATCCTCCTACCGTGATTCCGATTGGCATAATGGAACCTAGAATACCAATGACCATACCTTCAATTAAGAAAGGCATACGAATAAATCCGTTTTTTGCTCCTACAGTTCTCATGATAGCAATCTCATCCCTACGTGAGGCAATGGATAACTTAATCGTGTTTGATATGAGGAACACAGCAATAACAATCAATCCTATAACTAGAATATAACCCCAATTCCGAACAGAATCAAGTACATTCATCAGTTCAACCGTTTTTGCCCCACCATATCGAACCGTTTCAACACCCGCAATCCGCTCTATGGACAGTGCAACCCGTTCAATCAGATTTCCATCAATCACATCTACTAAAAATGCATGACGAAGTGGGTTGGAATCCCCTCGATAACTCTCAAAAATCTGACCGTCTTCGCCAAAAGATTCAATTAAACTATCCAATTCCTGATCTTTGGAAGAAAAAATGACTTCCTTGATTCCAGGAATTTCGGTAATTTGTATCTGTAAAATGTTAATCTGATCCTGTGTTTCATAATTGCGATCAATTTTTACGTGAATCTGAACACTTTCTTCAATTGAATACGTTATATCCCGAATATTCTGGGAAATTAAGATAAAGATTCCCACAAACAGTAATGCCAGCGAAATAGCTGCAGCACTCGATAGTGTCATCGCACCATGGCGAATTAATCCGTGAAATGCTTCGCGGAAATGCCTTCCTATACGTCTAATCATTACGAATATATCCTCCTTCGCTCAAGTCAGCCACAATATGGCCTTCCTGAAGAGCGATGGTACGGCGTCTGAACTGATTCACAATATTCACATCATGAGTGACCATGAGAATCGTCGTTTTCTCTTCTTCATTAATCTTTTCAAGCAGTTGAATAATATCATTGGACTTTTGAGGATCCAGGTTTCCCGTAGGTTCATCACAAATTAAGAGTTTAGGACGATTGGCAATCGCACGGGCAATAGCTGTACGTTGCTGCTGTCCTCCAGATAATTCATGAGGATATGAGTTTGCTTTTTCGGAAAGTCCAACCAGCTGCAAAACTTCACGCACACGCTGACGTGCTTTCAGCTTTGGCATATTGATGACTTCAAGAGCAAAGTAGACATTCTCGAAAACAGTCTTCTTTTCAAGTAACTTAAAATCCTGGAAAACGACTCCAATGTTCCTTCGATAAACCGGAACTTTTGAATGACGCAACTTTCCTATATTTATCCCAACGACTTCAACCAGTCCCTTAGATGGAATTTCTTCCCCATCCAAAAGTTTTATTAACGTTGATTTACCGGATCCTGTAGGTCCGATGATATAAACAAACTCACCCTGTTCAATAGTGAGGTTAATGTTGTATAAAGCATTGACACCATTCTGGTATGTTTTGCTTACATTTCTCATTACAAGCACATTATCACTTCCGTTCCGTATCATTTTAACATATTAAACAACTTCTTATGTGAATATTTTACTACAAAATGAACATATTTCGAAAGCATTTCACAAAAAAAGCAAAGCTTACGCTTCACTCTTTTCATTCTCTTGTTCAAAACTTGATTCAGACAATGTGGTAATCACCGATGCTTTCGAAATGATACCGCGCAGCTTCTTGCCTTTAAGCACAGCCACTGGAAACTTCGCATCCGCAAACATCGTCATGACCTGATCAACAGTATCATCGATATCTACCATTTTTACATCTGTAATCAGTGCATCTTTGACTTTCAACTTTTCGTCTCGAGCTTTCATGGCACCATCCAATGTAATGATTCCTACAAATTCCATTTGATCATTCACAACATATGCACTAGGCACATTGTTGGAACGCATCTCCTGAATGGCTCGGTTAGCACCATCATGGGTCTTAACAATACACTGAGGTGTTACCATCACGTGTCTTGCAGTCATCACTTTTGCCTTGTCCGCACCTTCGATAAATTCTTTTACATAGTCATCCGCAGGATTTGTTATCATTTCCTCTGGAGTCCCAATCTGAACCACACGTCCATCACGCATGATGGCAACTCGGTCACCTAGTTTAAAGGCCTCGTTAATATCATGGGTAATAAAGATAATGGTTTTACGCATTTTTTCCTGAATGGATAGCAATTCAAATTGCATATCTCGCTTCACAAGTGGATCAAGCGCCGAAAATGGTTCGTCCATCAGTAGTACCTCGGGTTCGTTGGCAAGTGCACGTGCTAAGCCTACACGTTGCTTCATTCCACCGGATAAACTTCCGATTGGTGAGTATTCAAAACCTTCAAGTCCAACCATTTGAATCATTTCAAGTGCTTTTTCTCTGCGTAACTGCTTTCCGACATTTTTGATTTCCAGTCCATACTCAACGTTTGTAACCACGTTGCGATGAGACATGAGTCCGAAATGCTGGAAGACCATTGCGATGTTATCGCGTCTGAAATTCAATAGTTCTTTTTTTGTTAATTCTCCGATGTTTTGATCTTTATAAAAGATCTTTCCGGATGTTGGTTTATTTAATCGGTTGAAACAGCGGACAAGCGTTGATTTCCCCGACCCTGATAAGCCGATAATGACGAAGGTTTCACCTTCATTGATATCTAAATTGACATCCCATAAAGCGGTTGTCACTCCTGTTTTCTTTAAGACTTCATTCTTGTCTGCGCCCTTCTTTAAAAGTTCAGCAGCTTCCTGACGGTTGCGTCCATAAAGTTTACTGAGGTTTTCAACACGGATGATTGCTTTTCTTTCTTCCATATTAAGCTTCCTCCTCCTTATCTTTGACCCAACCTTGACTTAATCGGTCCAATAGAATCGCCAATATAACAACGGCGGTCCCAGAAACCAATCCACGCCCAACTTCTACGCGGTTAACACTAATTAACACTTCCATACCTAAACCTGAAGCACCAATCATCGATGCAGTTACAACCATTGCCATCGCCATCATCAACGTTTGATTCAATCCGGCCATGATGGTCGCAAATGCTTGGGGAATCTGTACTTTCACCATGGCCTGTATTCGAGTCGAGCCAAACGATTTCGCTGCTTCCACAACTTCCTCATTGACCTGACGAATACCTAAATTTGTTAAGCGGACAATTGGAACAATCGCATAAATTGTCGTTGCCATGACCGCAGGTACACGCCCTAAACCGAACAGTAGAACTGCCGGAATCAGATAGACGAAGACCGGCATGGTCTGCATCGTATCCAAAATCGGACGCACAATCGAACTGGCTCGATCATTCATCGAGATAAGCACACCGATTGGAAATCCTAGCAATAACGAGATTGCGACAGAGGCAATGACGATTGACAAGGTTAGAAGCATAAGTGGCCACAAGCCGACAGCTCCGATTGAAAATAACATCACCGCATATACGATTCCTGTTTTAATCTTTTTCGTTTGTAGAAATCCAAGTACAAACACTACAATCACAAGTATCCACCATGGGATAAAGTCCAGTGTACTGTGTATACTCGATAATAGTCCATTCAATCCTCGGCGCATAAATTGCAATATGGCCTCATTGTTTACTGCGAAGCTACGAACGGCATCGTCGATAGCTGCAGTATCAATATTAAGTTTAAATGGAAACTGATATAGCCAATTCATAACATCACTCTCCTAGTTTAAGGCTTGACGCACTGCTGCTGCCTGCTCGGCAGATAACCATTGGTCAAGATACTCATCATATTCTCTTAAAAACCATTTAGCACTGTTCAAATAATCGTCTCCACTTACCTGCATATGCAGTAAAGCAGCCGATGTCATTGCACTTGAAGTGCTATAGTTGCTTAAAAACTCTGTGAATTCTGGGAATTCTGTGTCAAATCCCTTTCTTGCTGCAACAGTAACATCTGCTGCACCAAACTCTGTGAGACCTTCATGGAATCGATCCGCATCAAACGGTTCATCTTCCAATAATACTAAGTCATATTGAGCCATTAACCAGGTTGGTTCCCAGTAGTAAGCCGCAATTGGTTCTCCACGGTCATACGCAGAGATAATCGCTGCAGATAGTGCCGCATCAGAACCCGGTCTGAAATAGATGAATGTATCATCAAATCCATAAGCCATAAACTTCTTATATAAAATCTCATCGACAGCCCATCCTGGAATTCCTCCATAGATACGACCTTTCGAAGGCACTTCCTCATCTACGAATAAATCAGGGTAATCCAATAAATCTTTTACTGTGCGTAGGTTTGGCGCCATTGGCTCAATCCCTCTAGCTGCATCCCCTTCGATCACATAACGAGGTACATAAATACCTTGATAGTTATCATTAAAGTTGACTCCTAATTCAAGAATAACTCCTGACTCAACATCGCCACGATAAGGTGCAACGTTTTCTGTCCAGAACTCTGTATACACATCGATTTCTCCGTTTTTAAACGCTTCATACGTAATTGGTGTTGACCCGCTCATTTCACTCCAGGTCAAATCGAATGCATTTTCAGCGATAAATCCTACCACATGATTGTGCAAACGAATACTATCCCATCCGGCATCCGCCATAACGATATGGCCTGATCCACTGCCTGTTGAGGGTGCACACCCAGCAAGAGCAAGTAGTGAAATAGCCATCATTGTAATTAATTTCTTCATATTCATTTGTCCTCCTTCATTTTTACACAACAGAAAAGGGGATTCCCCTTAACTGACATACTCTACTATACAATAAAGTTGTCAGTTTGTCAAATTCAGTGCTTTCTCATGGGGGTTACGGGAAGTGAAGAAGGATGATATAATACATGCGGATGGTGATGTTATGACAAAACAACAAGTTTCTAATGCAGTTTTACTTATTGCAGGAAATTTCATCTTGGCTCTTTCAGTCGGGATGTTTATTTTACCTTTTAATATACTTTCAGGCGGTGTGGCTGGAATAGCTATTGCACTTGAACCACTGACTACAATCCCCGCAAAGCTGATGATTGACTTTCTGGTTATTGGGCTTTTTATCATTGGTTCACTCTTTCTTGGCAAAAAATTTGCGATTAATACAGCGATAAGCTCATTTTTGTATCCTTTTTTCTTAACATTCACATCGACCTTTGACCCAAATCTGACCCTTGATCCGCTTCTTGCCTCACTTTATGGTGGCTTACTTGCAGGTATCGGTGTTGGCATGGTCATTCGAACAGGGGCAAGTACAGGCGGGATGGATGTCCCTCCCCTTGTAATCCATAAGTTTACCGGCCTTGAGCTAGCTATGCTTGTCCTTGTGGTTGATGGACTAACCGTTCTATTAGGCTTATGGAGTTTTGGTTTGGAAGCTGTTCTTATTGGATTTATATCTGTATGGGCCTGTGCCTTTGCACTGGACAAGGTCTTGGTTTTTGGTGGACAGGAAGCAAAGACGGTTCATATCATTTCTCCACATTATGCACAAATATCCAAACTGATCCATGAACGTCTGGATCGAGGTACAACCTTACTTAATGCTACTGGCGGTTTTACCGGGGATAGCAGACCTGTATTGTTAGCCGTAATTCTAAAAAATCAATATCCGGAGCTGGCAAAACTAGTCAATGAAGTTGATAAGGAAGCCTTCATCATTGTCTCAGAAGCAACTGAGGTACACGGGTTTGGATTTAGCTTCGATTATAAAGTCTAATCAGGGCACATCATCATGTGCCTTTTCTTTTTGGCAAGATACCTTAAAAAATCCGCAACTTGTCCACTTTTACTTAACAAAACCAAGGTAATATCCTACAATCGGCTATGCAAACAGTAGAAAAGAAGGAGAATTTACTATGAAAAAATTATTTATGTTATTAGCAGTTGCATTACTCATCTTGACAGGTTGTACACCTTCAAGTGCCAGTGGATTTACCAAGGAACATGTGGATAAGATTGTCACAGCTGTTAAAGAAGCCTACGGTGATGATTATGGTCCATCCGCTCTTATTGAAAAAGAGCAATTGGAAGAAGTATATAACATCAATATGGAAAACGTGGAACACTTCTTTGCGGAAGGCCCAATGTTTACCATGAGTACAGATATGTTGATTGTTCTTCTTGCCAAAGACGGTAAAGTAGCAGAAGTTGAAGCTGATATGAAGGCTTATCAAGATTATCTAATCAATGAATCTTTCCAGTATCCTATGAACATGCCTCGCGTGAATGCTTCTCAGGTTTATGTTAAGGGAAACATTGTGGCATTTGTTGTTTTAGGAAAATTTGATGATCGCACTGAAGCAACGGAAGAAGAATATCTTGAGTTTGCAAAAGAGCAGATCCAAATCGCCATTGACACCATCGAAGAAACTCTGAAATAGTAACGAAAGGAGAAGAACCATGATTTTTAGTAGTAACTTATTTATATTTCAATTCTTACCTATCATCTTTCTTCTCCTGCTGATTACACCCAAGAAATATCAAAATCTTATCTTGTTTATTGGCAGCTTAATCTTCTATGCATGGGGAGAAGTAAGATACATCTTCATTATGTTTGCCTCCGTGCTCGTTGATTATGTCTGTTCCAATCAGATAGAGAAGAATCGTTTAACACATAAGACAAGAATCTATTTATGGATTTCGGTCTTTTTTAATCTAGGTATGTTATTTGCCTTTAAATACTCAAATTTCTTCATAAGCAATCTTAACGCACTATTCGATTTATCGTTTCGAAACGTCAATCTGACTTTACCTCTTGGGATCAGTTTCTATACGTTTCAGACCATGTCTTACACCATTGATGTTTATCGTAATAAGGTGAAGGCCGATTCGAACATCATCGACTTTGGTGCCTATGTATGCTTATTTCCACAACTTATCGCCGGTCCGATTGTCCGCTATTCTGATATCGCCATTGAACTGAAATCACGTGTTCTGAACTTTGAAAATATGGAAAAAGGTATTCGTATCTTCCTTCTAGGATTATCCAGTAAGGTTCTATTGGCCAATAACATTGGAATGTTATGGGATGAAATCATCCTATTACCCAATCCTTCCACTATAACCTTATGGCTTGGACTGATTGCCTTTGGCTTTCAGATTTACTTTGACTTCTCCGGTTATTCTCTAATGGCTATTGGCCTTGGGAGGATGTTGGGATTTCATTTTCCCGATAACTTTAACTACCCCTATATTTCACAAAGTATGACTGATTTTTGGAATCGTTGGCATATCACTCTTGGATCATGGTTCAAAGAGTATGTCTATATCCCTTTAGGTGGAAATCGTAAAGGGGCACTTAGGCTGGCAATCAATCTTTTCATCGTATGGTTTTTAACCGGATTTTGGCATGGGGCGGAGTATAATTTTATTCTATGGGGCCTTTACTTCTATGTATTACTCATTGCTGAGAAATTTCTGCTGCTCCCCTTTCTTAGAAAACACCCGATCCTTTCCCGACTATACTTTATTCCGCTCATCTTACTGGGTTGGGCCATCTTTGCCATAAGTGACCTATCGCTATTAGCTCAATATATAGCCACATTGTTCAGTCTCACATCAGGCTATGAATGGATATACTACCTTCAAAACTATGGTGTTATCTTACTTTTATGCTTTGTTTTTGCCACACCCGTGGGAAAATGGGTAATCAATAAAATAAACTCAGCTCTGATTCAGGATGGACTTCTCTATCTTTCATTTATTATCGCTGTTGCCTACCTGGTGGATTCCAGTTACAATCCATTCTTGTATTTCAGATTTTAGGAGGATTCATATGAAAAAGTCATGGGTTGCCCAGGCATTTACCCTCACCGTTTTATTACTCTTTATCGCAAATATGGTAGCTCCGATACGTGTTTTTTCCAAATTCGAAAACCGCTATCTGGCTCAACTGCCACCATTGAATGTAAATCAAATCATATCCAATCAATTTTCAATTAACTACGAAACCTACGTCAATGATCAGTTTTTCATTCGGGATACCTGGATATCAACCAAAGCGCTCATCGAAAGGCTGATGATGAAACAGGAAAATAATGGGATTTATTTTGGTAAGGACGGTTATCTATTTGATAAAATGATTCAATATCCTGATCAGTTGGCAATCAACCAGAAATACATGAATGAGTTTCTTGCGTTGTATCCTCAACTCCCTATTTCCGTGATGATTCCCACAAATTCAGCGTCATTATTGTTGGACAAGCTCCCTAACCATGCACCACAGCTGAATCAGTATACCTGGTTGAAAGAAAATGCCTCGGATTGGCCTTGGATTGACACATTTTCAATCTTTGAATCTTCGAAAAAGCCTGTATATTATAAAACCGATCATCACTGGACTCTTTATGGAGCCTATCTTGCTTATAGTGAATGGGTTTCTTCTATTGGGAAAACTCCATTGAAATGGGAAGAATTTGATGTTAAAAATGCAGAAGAATTCTTAGGAACCTACTATTCCAAAGGAAAACCTTCCGTATTTCAATTTGACACACTTTCTTATATCAATCCATCCATTGTTTCCTATTCATTCGCAAATACCACGGTAAACACATTAATTGATGAAAGCAAACTTTCCCAGTTCGATAAATATAGTGCCTTCCTTTATGGAAATCCTGGTTTTGCACAGATTATTACCAACGAAAGTGAACAGCCTTCCAAGGTTTTGATTATCAAGGATTCATATGCTAATAGCTTTATCCCATTTCTTACCCAACACTTTGATCAGATTGATATCGTGGATTTGCGTGGTTACTCCGGTTCTATCAAATCCTTAGTATCAAGTCAGGATTATGACCAAATACTTATCCTCAGTAGTTTCGCTCAGTTCAGTTCCGATTCAAACTTTGCGAAACTAAGATATTAAATTCTGATTGATTATTGAAACAATGTTTCAAAATCACATGGATTTGTTTAGATTTATAGTTTTATGTTTTATAATGAGTCGGTATGTACAAGGAGCAAGATACAATGAAAAACAAACATGTAGTATTGGGCATTGCACTCATCGCCGTGCTTGCCATCGGTGCTGTCTTATTTTCACAGTCACCAAAAAACAATTCCTCTGAGTTGATTGAAAAAGCAGTTCAAACACAGCTTGAATCACTTCAGTCAATTTCAACCCATGTGGAAGCAAAAGCGAATGAACACCAAAAGGAAGATGCAAGTCAAGAAGTTATCAACCAGGCAATCCTTGCCATTGAAACCAATCGTATGCGCATTGAAACACAGTTACGTGCTTATCGCGAAAGCTCAGTGATTGTAGACAACCAAAAAATGACTGTCAAAAAACTTGAAGCAATGCAAGATGAGATTTCAGCCCTTTGGGAATCATTTAGCGAACTTTCAGTGTCACTTATCTATATGGCCAATGAATCAGCCTATTCCGAAGATTACCAACACGCTCTAGATGCGTTTACTCGCAGTCATCAGAATGTGAAATCAAAATTGGAGCAATTCTACGAAAGTATCAAGTAGTACGTATACATTCGTATAAACCAAAGAACCCGCAAAACGGGTTCTTTTTAGTTGGAAAATGCAGATAGTACTTCTTCAAGTATTTTAAGATTGGAATTTAGGCCACCTATCGTTATATACCATGCCTCTGGATCCACATAAACAATACGATTGTTTCTAGCCGCATTGCTTTGATTGACTATATCATTGTCTAGTAGTTGTTTTGCGGAAGTTTCACTGCCTACAATCTGTCCACGGTCCATCACATAAATCACATCCGGATTCTCACGAGCTATAAACTCAAAACTTATCTCCATTCCATGGCTGGACGCTTCGATATTTGCTTGAATCGGTGTCAGTTTCAACTCATTGAACATAAAGCCGAATCGACCACCTTGGCCAAAAACGCTTAGACTATTACCATTCACCAAAAGCATCATTACTGTCTGAGTGGAAGCCTTGGTCATGACTAAAGCTTCATTGACAGCCTTTTGATAGTCATTTAGTTTTTCATTGATCTTGTTTTGAGCATCTGGGAAAATTGTTGCCAATGTTTGCATATTCTTCGTAAACGAACCAAGAAAGTCCTCATTGTTTAATCCCATAAAGATCGTCGGAGCAATCTTACTTAACTCTTCATAGTGCGTAGCAGCTCTCCCTGAAATAATAATCAAATCTGGAGATAAGGTATACAACGTTTCAAAGTCTGGTTCAAATAATGTTCCCGCATTTACATACATTGAATCATTGAATTTTTGCAAGTTTGAGGTAATGTTGGATTTCGGCACAGCCGCAACATCAATGTCCAGTGCATCCAGTGTTTCCAACACACCTAAATCAAAAACAACTACTTTCTTCGGATTTGTCATCACTTCCGTTGTACCTAAATCATGAATGATGGTCGCATCGGTTACAATCGGATCTGAAGATAAAGTGCACCCTGATAGGGTAAGTAGGGTAATCAGTAATACTATAATCCTTTTTTTCATACGCTTAGTTCAACTACT
>DOKQ01000150.1 GCA_003510215.1 Erysipelotrichaceae bacterium | reverse complement strand
ACTCAAAGATCTTGTCAATGAGGCAATCAATCAGCTAGATTACGACTCAAGACTTATTTTGGATAAAGATTATCTTCAGAACAGCGACCGAAACTGGTGGATGGAATATTATTCGAGAAGCACCTATTATCGTCTGCGTGAGAAGAGCATTGACCGCTTTTTGCGTTGCTTGCATGGTAAAAAAATGTTAAAATAGTCCTGAGGTGCGATATGGATATTTTTTTATTATTAAAAGCCTTATTGGCTCAAAAAGGTGCGGATGAAAGCAAAATCACGTATCAGGCGACACTCAAAGAACTTGGGATAGATTCGCTTGATCTGGTGGATGTAATCATTGAATTAGAGAGTCAGATAAACGTGACCATTCAGGATGAAGATTTGCTTCAATGCAAATCGATTGGTGATGTCATTAAAGTGCTTGAACAAAAACAATAGGAGGAAAGATATGTTCAAAGGAATTGCTGCTTCGGCAGGTATTGTTGTATCGAAAGTCTATAAGCTGGAACATCCAGTACTAAAGATTGAGCGTAAAGACGCTAATGTTGAAGATGAGTTGGCTAAATTACAACAAGCTATCGTCAAAACTCAAAAGGACATTGAGACAATTCAAAAGAAGGCTGTTGGAAAACTTACGGATGAAGAGCTAGCTATTTTTGATGCTCACTTAATGGTAACTTCTGACCCTGAATTCATCGGTCAAATGGAAGAGCAAATTAAAAATGAATCCGTCAATGCTGATTTTGCAGTCAATGAAGTCGGGAATATGTTCATTAACATGTTTGAATCCATGGAAGACGATTACTTCAAGGAAAGAGCAGCAGATATTAAAGACGTTACCTATCGCATTAAATGCCATATCCTAGGTGAGGTTATTCCGGATCTATCTACCATTGATACTGAAGTTGTAATTGTTGCTCATGATTTGACACCATCGGACACTGCCCAGTTAAATAAAGAGTTTACCAAAGGGTTCGCTACTGAAATCGGTGGTAGAACATCTCACTCTGCCATTATGGCACGCAGTTTGGAAATACCAGCTGTCGTTGGTGTAGGAGCTTTATTAAAAGAGTGTAAGCAAAATGATGATATTATACTTGATGCTATTGAAGGAATCATTATTTTGAATCCTTCTGAGGATCAAAAGTCTGAATATAGAGTTAAGGCTGAGAAATATGCAGAATATAAGGAAAGCCTTAAAGAATTAAAAGATGCTGAAAGTGTTACAGTTGATGGCCATCACGTTGAGTTGGTGGGGAATATCGGTACACCGAATGACGTTGAAGGTGTCTTGAACAATGGTGGTGAAGGTGTTGGCCTTTATCGTACTGAGTTCTTATATATGGATGCTTCTGAACTTCCAAGTGAAAATGATCAGTTTGAAGCATATAAAACAGTTTTAGAGCGTATGGGAAATCGCCCTGTTGTTGTTCGTACATTGGATATCGGTGGAGATAAGGAATTATCTTACCTAAAGTTCCCTCATGAAATGAATCCGTTCTTAGGTTATCGGGCGATTCGTCTTTGTCTAGATCGTACAGATATCTTCAGAACTCAGCTTCGTGCATTGTTAAGAGCAAGCTCCTATGGAAAGCTTTGTATTATGTTCCCGATGATAGCTACCTTGCAGGAATTTAGAGATGCAAAGGCACTTGTTGAAGAAGAAAAAGTTAACTTAACTAATGAGGGTGTCACTGTGGGTGAATATCAACTAGGTATGATGGTTGAAATTCCTGCTGCAGCAGTTCTTGCAGATCAGTTTGCTAAGGAAGCAGATTTCTTCAGTATTGGAACCAATGATTTGATTCAATACTCTATGGCTGCCGATCGTATGAGTGAAAAAGTAGCCTATTTATATCAGCCATACAATCCAGCTATCCTTCGCTTAATTAAAATGACCATTGATGGAGCACATAAAGAAGGCAAGTGGTGTGGTATGTGTGGTGAAATGGCCGGTGAAGAGTTGGCTGTACCTCTACTCCTTGGTATGGGTCTTGATGAGTTCTCTATGTCTGCTTCATCCATTCTAGCTGCTCGCAAGATGGTTCGCGGATTGGCATATGAGGATATGAAAAAACTTGCTGATGAGGCACTAGCCTGTGCAACAAGTGAAGAAGTCATGGCACTGGTCGAAAAAGCCATCGCCAAATAATTAAAAGAATTTATTTAAGGCAGCTTCGGCTGCCTTTTGCTTTAGTAAAGAATTACAGAAGCTGATAAGCTCATATCAGAAACTCATTACTTCTTAAATGAGTAGTTTTTAAAACTAAAATAAAGTAAGATAAGATAGTGAAAAAGTTCTGGATTTTATTAAAATCAGTTAGCAGAGCTACTAAAAAAATAACTTGAGGAGGCCATATGTTTAACGAAAAAGATGTAATTGAGCAAGTATCTGCATTGTGCAAAGAGGATTCGAGTGGCCATAGTTTCGACCATATTCAGCGTGTAGTCAATCTAGCTACAGACATAGCACTTTTAGAGGAAGCAGATGTGGACTTAGTAAAACTGATGGCCTATGTTCACGATGTTGATGATCATAAACTAGTATCTTCTGAGCATGAGTTTTTCTCACATGCACAAAAGATTCTTAACTCTCAAAACGTAAATGAAGATGTGATTCAGGTAATTAAGCAAGAGATTTCACTTTTATCCTATCGTGGATCGGGGAAGACCACGTGTGAAACGCTTGCCGGTCAGATTGTTCAGGATGCTGATCGCATCGATGCGATGGGTGCTATAGGTATCGCTCGGGCATTTGCGTATGGAGGAAGCAAAGGAAGACGCATGTTTGGAGAACATCCTTTAACTTCTCAATCTCATTTTTATCAGAAACTGATTAAGCTGTATGATCTATTGAATACAGAGTCCGCGAAGCGGATAGCCTATCCTCGACATCAGTTTCTTCTAGCATATGTAAAGCAACTCGAATCTGAATTGAATCCAAATCAAAAGGCTAGACATTTCTAGCCTTTATAATGTTTGCATGCTTCTATTAAGAATGAGATACCTTTGAGCAGTGCTCTTTCATCAAAGTTAAACTGATCATGATGAAGCGGATAGATAAAGTTTTTTTCTTCATTTCGAGTCCCAAGCATAAGAAATAAACCGGGGATCTCTTGCTGATAGAAACTGAAGTCTTCGGATAACATAAGAGGCTCAATTGATTCGAATGTGATATTCTTCATCCATTCTTTGGACTGTTCAAAAAGAGATAAATCGTTAATCACAGGAGGATAGAAGTCCCTAATTTCTGTATTAACAGAAACTTGAAGGCTTGTTTTTATCCCTTGAGCAATCTCATTTAAACGTTGTTTGATCATATTATAGGTCTGTATATCAAATGCACGAATGGTTCCGGTTGTCTTAACATAATCAGAGATGGCATTTCGTGCCTGACCACCCTGAATGGTACCAAAGTTTATAATAGCTGTATCCAAAGGAGGCACATTTCGGGAAAGTATGGTCTGAACAGAGCTAAGGTAGTGAGCTGAAGCTAAGAGTGCATCATGTCCTAAATGCGGTTGACCTGCATGTGCGCTTTTACCCAAAAACTCAACGTCAATCTCTCCATTTAGTGCCATCATGGCTCCAGGTTTTCCACCAAAGGTACCTTCAGGAAGCTGTGGGAATAGGTGCAGTCCAAGGATAGCCTTCAGATTGAATCGAGATATCAATCCCTCATCAATCATCGTTTTAGCACCTCCAGGACCTTCTTCTGCGGGTTGGAAAATAAATACGATGGTGTACGGTAAGGGAGGGAGCGAAGATAATTCCTTAGCGACTGCAAGAACCATGGTTATGTGACCATCATGACCACAAGCATGCATGCAACCTGGGTGAAGTGAAGGTGTTGGGTGACCGCTTTTTTCGACGATAGGCAATGCGTCCATATCGCTTCGTATCCCGAGTGCATCTGTTGATTTTCCTGCTTTGAGTGCTACGACACCAGTTTTAGCCATTCTGATGGGAGTATATCCATAAGATTTAAGCTCTTTTTCAATAAATGCAGCGGTTAGATAACAGTCAAATCCAAGTTCAGGTATTTGATGAAGTGCACTACGAGTGGAAGTAACCCAATCTAGGTGGATGGCATGTGTCATTTCCTTAAATCATCCAGAATTTCTGTCTTTGAGATGGTTCGCTCATCCTTGTATTTGACGATACGTGCTGGAGAACCAGCGACCACAGCCAGAGGAGGCACATCTTCTGTGACAATTGCGCCAGCCGCAACGACAGCGCCTGTACCAACACGTACTCCTTCGAGTATGACGGCGTTAGCACCTATCAAAACGTCATCTTCAATGATAACCGGTTGTTTACTTGGCGGTTCCAAGACGCCTGCCACAACTGCCCCTGCGCCGATATGGCATCGACGACCGATGGTTCCACGAGCACCTACGACTGCATTCATGTCAATCATCGTTTCATCCCCAATCACAGCACCGATGTTAATTACGGCACCCATCATCAATACAGCCTGATTTCCAATCACTGCATGGTTGCGAATGGTGACATTAGGTTCAATACGGGCGTTGATATGACTGATATCAAGTAGCTCAATCGCACTGTTGCGTCGATCAACTTCAAGGACAGTATCTTGAAATGCTAGTGGATAATTGTTCAATAGACGATCAATTTCTGTGATATCGGCGAAGATAATCTTGGATGTTTCTGTCCCAAACACCTGACAGTTACTAAAATCAACCTGATGAAAATGACCGTTAGCATAGAGTTTTGCGGGAGTCTTTTTCACCGCTTGTTTGATGTATGCCGCTATGGCATAAGGATCTTGTAAAAATGTTTCCATAAATGTTCCTCTTTCTAAAATAAATCATCCATCGTGTAATATCCGATGGGCTGCTGAACCAAGAATTGAGCTGCTGCTATCGCACCAAAGGCAAAAACCTCTTTGGATTGTGCCTGGTGTGTGAGTGTTAAACTTTCTTGATTCCATTGAATGGATACCTGATGCTCTCCTACAACGCTTCCACTACGAAGTGAGACGGTCTGAATTTCATCAAGCGGCTTATGTACAGACATGCCTGAAACAAGCATCTTGGCTGTTCCACTTGGAGCATCCTTTTTTTTATT